>JAEYNZ010000034.1 GCA_023412195.1 Bacteroidota bacterium | reverse complement strand
TTTTAAATTTTACAAAGAGATGATGACAGAAGAACGAATGCTCGCTAGTTTAAAAGAGCGTCATAGAAAACGCGAAGCTGATATAGATTACTGTTATTCAAAACTAAAGAATGTGTTAAAGTAGAATTAGTTAAACCAGTACGACAGTTTAACTACCAACCCCCGGTTTTTATTCCTGAAACTTTCAGCATAGGAATTTTCTGTATATACAATAAACAGATCCGATACTGGTGCAAATCGCCACTGAAACCGCATATTCATATTCAGGTTATCGATCTGGTTGTTGTACTGGACGAAAGTAGTGAAAAATACCTTGTCAGTAAAGGTTACATCCAGTGTGGGTCCTACGAGTATTAATTCTGCACTGCTATATGGTTCGGGTAGTGATATGTTATTGTAATTTACTGTCATTCCAATGCTACCATATGGCTGTAACCTGTAATTCATCAGCCCGTTTATGTTCCACCGGGTTCCGTTAAAGTAACCTCCCCAGGTGGTATTCAGGCTGTAGTTTAATAATCTTCTGGGATCAGAAATAAATTCTGCACTGACTATTTTCCATGTAAACTGCTCGCCTGCGGCAAGTTTCACTCCCCCTGTATTTGTAGGATCAAAAGCATTTTTAAGCTTAACAAACTCTTCTTCTGCGCTTATTAACAGCTGGCTTTTTTTCTGCCAATTGATAATGTATGAAAGCTGTGTTGACTGGTCAGTTACATTTAATTCCGGGTCAAGCAACATGTTATAGCTGGCACCTGGTCCATGGCTGATTATTTTTTCTGATCCTGATGGATAAAACAGGTAATTCACAGCGGGAGCAAACTCGTAGAAACCGGTTCGTCTGATATAGCCCGCCTCGGCAATGTAATCTGACCCTATCCACGACTGATCAATAATGGCATTCAGATATTGAGAGGAATAGCTGATATTTCCGGAAAGCGCTGCAGCATTTTTGTCCGATCCCGGATAGAATGACTGATGATAGAAAACTTTACCCTGCCATTGATTATCTTCTGTGGCGAAATTATATTCCAGACCTGCCACTCGGTTAAAACGGGATGCATTGAACAACGTGTCATTATACGATTCAGTTATTTGTTTATTAACAACGAATCCTACAATACTTGAACGGCGGAAGATTTCACGCTGCAAAACAGCGACTGCAAAGTTACCCGCAAGTTCTAATTCTTTTGAGCCCGTTTGCATATCCATAATACCTATCCTCCATTTATTGCCAATTCTTCCGGTTAACCTTCCCCCAAAATTCACAGGAACATTAAGTCCTATGCGTCTTGAAAAGAATGGTCGTGCCGTGCTGTTTCCAAGGTTGGCAAACAGATCACTGTTCTCAAGAAAAAATTGCCGCCTTTCAGGATAAAATAATTCAAAGCGATCGAGATTCGTCTGTTGCCGGTCTTCTTCAACCTGTGAATAATCAGGGTTAACTGTTAAATCAAGGTTCATGGAAGTTGACAACATCATTTTTGTATCAAATCCTGCATTCCATTTCCACTTAGCAGGTTCTCCTGCTTCTGTATTTTTGAGGAAGGTTGAGGTGGCATATGGAATGAATGACATCCGTAATCCAGCTTTGTCAACAGGAGTATCCCAAACCAAAGTACCTGCATGGGGAAGGGAATTATGCGGGAACTGTCGTGGGACGGGAGCCCATGCCGATTTTTCGTTTGTTTTAAGATCGAGCCGGCCAAAGTTGATTCCCCAAACTTCTCCTCCCCCGAAATAACGTAAACTGCGAAAAGGGATTGCCATCTCGGCGACCCAGCGATCTTCATAACTCTTCACAGCAGATTTCCATTTTGTATCCCAGGTAAAGCTCGACTGGTTTCCGTTGTTTATCACACCTTCGCCCTGGGCACCTGCTGCAGAAACGCTGAAGGCATATCCATTCGTCAGGTTGTTGTAAGTATCCAGGTGTACCCTGAAATTATCATTTTTGTTAAACTCAAAATCTCTGCGTAAGGATTCCACTGGCCTTTTCCCGGGTGATGGATCATAACAGATGGCCCCAACATATAAATACGATTGATCGTATGTAATTACAACAGTAGTTTTTGCAATTGCAAAACCAGTATCTACCGGAGTCACCCGAATAAAATTTTCAGCTTTCTCTGAAATTTGCCATGCTTTCTCATCAAGCAAGCCATCAATTTTAATTACCTCATCGGTTCTTGCGATTTTTATGCGATACTTTTCACGGTTTATACCACTTTCCTGGGAATGAAGCAATGCTGCTCCGGAAAGTAGGAGGGATAGCAAGAGAAGGAATCGTTTAAAGCTGAGCATTTCATTAGTTTATGGTCAAAAATAGAAATAAAATTAACTCTTTTATATCCTTTGTGATTTGTGTTTGAATTATATCTTTCTGCAGTTACCGCAGCCTTCAGGAATGTCAGGATGATGTAATGAAGCGACAGCCGATGGGTTAAAAGGGGTATTATCCTCCAGCAGTGGATAAATGCCGCATGTTTCCTAACCGGATAGAGGATCTTGAAAAGCCGGGCCATCAAATGGTAGTGCGTTTTGCCGGGATAGTCGTTGAAAGTTCCACCCTGGGCTTTATGTTTTTGATATCTTGACCAATCCACCTTATATGTAGGTATGTAGCCACTTCTTCCATCTTTCTCCCATCTTATAGCAAACAAGTCCTTTCTGCCGCGAAACATGGATTTATAAAGCTCAATATGATGCTGTTGTACAATCATATCGCAAACATAGTTTTACTGCTTCTTTTGATTGTAAAGCTCTGGAATGATGAGAAAAATAGTTACAATGGGTCACTCTTTAGGCGAATTGAATAGAGGAATAATATAGAAACAAAAAAGCGCTATATGAAAAATACATATAACGCTAATACTTTTATATCGGTGCTCCCCTGACAGCCGGAAGTTGTAACTGGCGTGGAATAGTTTGGTGGGAATTACCACCTTTTAAAAGTTGATTACAAATGGAATTTGTATTCTTTAGTCCAGAAGAATTCCATTGGACCATCACAAATAAACAAAATATTAATCCTTTGACATTAAATGTCTTAATCTGCTTTTAATTTGTATTATAACACTAGATTAATTTTGATTATTATTGAACTTTTACTAACTTACATTAAGTATTAAACCTGGAGCAATGAATAATAGAACCGGCTCAAAATTACAACCTTCTGTCATTTTCAAACTGCATAATCCTGATGAATGCTATAACTATCCAACGATTTTAATAAATCATTTCACTGTTAACCGACTAAAGTCGGGATTATTAAATTTTATTATCTGTAGAGCCCAATTTATGGGCAATTCATTTAGCCATTAATTTTTAGACCCCCTCTATTTTCAAATCCATTTTAATTGAAGC
>JAEYNZ010000029.1 GCA_023412195.1 Bacteroidota bacterium | reverse complement strand
GGTAAATAAATATGCCATGTACGGACTACGCTTTAAAGGCACCAGGTATGACATCGGAAACAAACTCGATTTCCTGAAAACCAATATTATTTACGGGTTGATGCACGAAGAAATCGGAGTACCCCTGAGAGAATGGCTGAAGGAATTCTCAACAGATTTATGACCGCTTCTACATAGCAGACATCCTGACAAAGAAGAATTTAAGTTTCCAAACAGTATTAAAGGAAAGCAGGTAAGCTTTCCTTTTTTGATTTTACCAAAAAGTTCCTGCTAAAAAGAAAGGGCAGCTCATCAGCTGCCCTTCAAATGTTAACCCCCAAACACACAAGCAATACAGAACGTATTGCACTACAAACATACAATAATATTTCATCCAAAAAAGCCTTGATTAAACAAAATTCCACCTTGAAACAACTTTTTTATTTTTAGGGTCAGCGGCCTACTTTTCCCCTTATTGAACTTCTCAAACATCATTAACTGACATTTCTAAACACACAAGCTGTCCAAACATATAATATTCAGAGGCATCACTAATCCAAAAATATTTCATCCTACAAAAACAACAGCATTTGTTCCAGTATAATCTGTATTGTCTGCTATATTTGATGAAGTGTATAAATATATCCGTATCATTCATCAGATAATAAAATGAAATGAAGACAAAATTCATGAAATTCTTTACAGCAGTTACCATAGGTGTAGCTCTTTTTCAACATGGAATGGCCCAGCAACAAAATTTCAATAATCCTGTTGCAGAACAACGGGCCGACCCATGGGTGTATAAATCAGACGCGGGCATTTATTATCTGATTGCAACTGTTCCCGAATATGACAGAATCGTTATCCGTAAAGCCAAAAATATAAACGAGTTAAAAAATGCCCGGGAAAAAGTTGTTTGGCATAAACATGAAAAAGGTGAGATGGGGCATCATATTTGGGCTCCTGAACTCCATCGCATTGATGGGAAATGGTATATTTATTTTGCTGCAGGCGAAACAGAAAACATATGGAACATCAGGATGTGGGTCCTTTCAAATGATTCGGATGATCCTATGGATGGTGTCTGGAAGGAAGAAGGACGGATAATTACACAAAAAGAATCTTTTTCGCTTGATGCCACAACCTTCGAACATGAAGGAAAGAGATACCTCATCTGGGCTCAGAATGTGCGGGGAGGAGATCATGGTACTGCCCTGGTGCTGTCTGAAATGAAAGATCCGCTCACACTGACCGGACCAGAAGTTGTGATCACAGAACCTGAATTTTCATGGGAACAAATGAAATACAATGTGAATGAAGGCCCTGCAGTCATAAAAAGAAACGGGAAAATTTTTGTATCCTATTCTGCCAGTGCTACCAACCATAATTACTGTATGGGGTTACTTTGGATCGATGAAGGGGCCGACCTTCTGGATGCAACCAACTGGAACAAATCGCCCGGTCCTGTTTTCTACTCAAATGAAGAATTAAACCGTTATGGTCCGGGGCACAATTCGTTTACAACCTCTGAAGATGGTGAAACCATTATCATGATTTACCATGCCCGGGATTATAAAGAAATCCGGGGGCATGAACTGTCGGACCCAAACCGTGCAACTCGGGCACGGGTTATTAACTGGACTGAATCAGGTTTTCCTGACTTTGGTCAACACCTGGAAGACTAATACAATTAGGTGCATAGAAAAGCCATAAAAAAAAATACCGGGGCAGTGCCCCGGTACCTTTTCAAGTTGTAATTAAAACTGCAAAAACATCCCTGCACCACAATCAGGATGCAGGATCTATTACCATTAACAAATCTCCCTTTGAAACAGAATCACTCGCTTCACATTTAACTTCCATAACAGTACCGTCAACAGTAGAGATCAGATTGTTCATCATTTTCATGGCTTCTATAACCATGACTGTCTCGCCTGATTTTACCCTCTCCCCCACTTTCTTTTTAACATCAACGATCATCCCCGGAAGAGGTGCTGTAATGCTTCCTGTTTTATCCACTTCCTTGATTGTCGCTTTTTTATTGCGCCCACGGAACTGGATTACAGGTGCCACCTGCGGATCATTGATTTCAACCAGGAAGGTTTCACCATCAACTGTCACTTCAAGTTCACGGCCATTTCCCGATGATTTCTTTGAAGTTAACTCTCCAGACAATGCTTTTCTAACAAGCTCTTCTTCTTTCTTAACCTGTTCCATGGTTTTGGGCTTCACCTCTTCAGGAACTGCTTCCAGGCCATACTTCCATTTAAGGAAACGCTTGCCCGTTACAGGATAAAGTGCACAAAGCACCTCATCGTCCATATCCTTTGCCAGGTCACTGAACTTGCTCTTTACCTCTTCCATTTCCGGTTCAAGGATGGAACCCGGACGTACCGATATTGGTTCCTCTCCACGGGGATAATCTTTCAGTGCCTTCTTCTGAACCTCAGGATTGATAGGCTCTGTTGTTTTGCCATACAACCCATAGCACAGGTCTTTAACCTCCTGGGTGATCTTGGCATATTCACCTTCATATGAATCAAAAAGAACATTATTCACGGTTTGTACCCCAACTATCTGGGATGTTGGTGTTACGAGAGGAATATTCCCCAGATCCTTACGCACCTTGGGAAGCAACCTGAATACATCATCCAGTTTATCTAAGGCATCCATCGCCTTCAACTGGTTCACAAGGTTTGAAAGCATTCCCCCCGGTGTCTGATGTAGTAATACATTGATGTCGGTGATGGCATATTTCGGATTGTTGTCAAGATGCCTGTACTTGGGAATATGCTTCTCCATTTCTTCTGCAATAGCATTGATCTTGTTAATGTCCATCCCGGTATCACGGTTTGTCCCCAGGAGCGACATGATCAGCGGCTCAACAGCTGCATGTGAAGTGCGGTATGCATATGGCCCGATACATGTATCAACAATATCAACACCTGCTTCTATCGCCTTGAAAATAGCCAGGTCACCCATACCTGAGGTGAAGTGGGTATGCAGATTTAACGGAACATCTGTAAATTTCTTAATCTCCCTGATCATGTTGTAGATATCGTAAGGAGCAATAAGCCCTGCCATATCCTTGATACAGATGGAATCAACACCAAATTCAACCAGTTCCTTCACTTTATCCAGGTAATAATCCATATTGTAAACAGCACCGCCAAGCCGTGGCTGGTTCAGGGTATAACACACTGTTCCCTGGAAATGCTTATTATTATCCTTAATAACCTTTGCGGCAGTTTCGAAGTTTCTGAAATCATTCAAAGCATCGAAACAACGGAAAATATCCATACCGTTATCTATTGCACGCTGAACGAATGCCTTTACAACGTCATCGGCATAATTACGGTATCCCACCACGTTCTGCCCGCGAAGCAACATTGAAAACGGTGTTTTGGGCATGTGTTTCTTAAGTACACGCAGCCGCTCCCAGGGGTCTTCACCCAAAAAGCGGTGCATGGTATCAAAGGTTGCACCTCCCCATGTTTCCACAGCATTAAATCCTGCATCATCAATCATGGCTGCGACTGTAACCAGATCCTCAGTGCGTCCCCGTGTTGCAAATAACGACTGGTGCCCGTCACGCAGGCTCACATCGTTAATTTTTATAGGATTCTCCGCTTTGGGACGATCTGAACTATAATTTACCGGAGTCATCATAAGCACTCCATGTGTATCGTATGTCATTGTGTTTCTGTTTTATTTAGTGTAATACACTATTGTCATCAACTTATGCGCTGAATAATATGCGTCCTTTACGCTGGACAATGGTCCTCCTATTCATAGCAATTTCAATGCCTGTTCTTGCCCAGCTGTTTAACTGGATAACATTGCCGTTTGTATTTTCCTTTGCTTTTTCTTGTTCGATATAATATGCTACAGCTACCATGGCTGCTTTTCTCTTTTTTTCGTAAGTATTCATAATCTATTGTATTTATAATGGAATGTTACCGTGTTTCTTTGCAGGAAGTACTTCTGTCTTTGTTCTCATAGCTTCAAGTGCATCTATGAGCCTCATTCGTGTTTCAGATGGAATGATCACTGCATCGGTGTATCCGCGTTGTGCAGCTAAATATGGAACATTGAATGCTTCTTCATATTCATTGATTTTTTCCTTTGTCTTTGCCTTCTTATCATCTGCTTCACTGATTTCCTTCCTGTAGGCAGAGATAACCTCAACGGCGCCTTTTGCACCCATAACAGCAATTTCAGCGGTCGGCCATGCAAATACCATATCAGCACCCAAATGCTTCGAGCACATCGCCAGGTAAGCACCTCCATAATTCTTGCGGGTTACAACGGTGAATTTCGGTACAGTAGCTTCTGCATAACTCCAAAGCAACTTGGCCCCGTGACGGATAATTCCACCCAACTCCTGCTGGACGCCTGGCAAATAACCCGGTACATCTACAAAAGTGATCAGCGGTATATTAAAGGCATCACATGTTCGCACAAAACGGCTGATCTTGTCAGAAGCATCTATATCAAGACATCCTGCCTGAACCAATGGCTGGTTGCCTACAATCCCAACTGAACGGTTATTTAACCTGCCAAATCCAACAATGCAATTTTCAGCATAACGCTCATGAACTTCATAAAATACTCCCCCGTCTAAAACCGATTCGATCACCTTTTTCATGTCGTAAGGTGTTTTGGCTTCATCGGGGATAATGGTATCAAGTTCTTCACACATGCGTGCGGGATCATCGCCCATCTGCACCACAGGAGCCTCTTCCAGGTTATTGGCAGGAAGGTAGCTTAAAAGCTCTATGATCGATTCAATGGTTTCTTCATCGCTGTCGCAGGCAAAATGTGCGTTGCCGCTTTTTGTACTGTGGGCCATGGCACCACCCAGTTCCTCAAACGTTGTTTCTTCTCCTGTAACTGTTTTGATGACATACGGACTGGTGATAAACATGTGACTTTTTTTCTTCACCATGTATACAAAGTCTGTCATTGCAGGTGAATATACAGCACCACCGGCACAAGGCCCCATGATGGCCGAAATTTGCGGGATAACACCTGAAGCCCGTGAGTTACGCATAAATATCTCACCATAGCCTTTCAATGCATCCACACCTTCCTCAACACGTGCACCACCCGAATCATTTAACCCTACAACCGGGGCACCCGCCTTAACAGCCAGATCCATAATCTTGCAGATCTTTGATGCATGCATCTCGCCCAGTGAACCTCCCATCGAAGTAAAATCCTGGGAAAAAGCAAATACGGTCCGCCCGTTAACTTTTCCATGACCTACTATTACACCATCAGCAGGAATGTTTACTTTCTCCATCCCAAAATTCACCGAACGGTGCCTTATGAGCATATCAATTTCACGAAAAGTGCCTTTGTCAAACAAGCGGTCGATACGTTCGCGTGCTGTCAACTTTCCTTTTTCGTGCTGTTTGGCAACTTTATCAGTACCTCCCATTGCCAAAACTTCTGCTCTTTTCTTCTTTAATAATTCTATTTTTTCTGACACTTTCATGAAATCTTCATGTTATTTATTCCAACATTAAAAAACTGGGTTCCAAAAATCATTCATTGCAGATATTTACATCTCTGATTTTATTATCAATAAGGAAATTATTCTTTATTTAATAAAATACTTAATAATCCTCTTTTAGTAAATTTCATTCCTGCCATTTCAAAATTTCTATGTTTTACAACACCAGTAGCCTCTTTTTAAATAAATGAACGATGATTTTATCGTTATACAAAAAAAGAATAAATTCTTTAAATAGAAAAATCTTATTATATAAGACATCCTAAAATTTGTTAATGAATATGTACAAACCCAATATTATTCTTTAATGCGCTTAAACGGGGTAATAGAATATGATTAAAAACACCCAAAAAATATCAAAAACATATTTTTATAGGCATAATTTTGAAATTTTGTAAGATATATAATGGAAAAACGGTTACTTTATATAATTGTTAATTATTTAACCCTACTGAATCAATCTTCATCGTCAGACTCACGCCTGGTATATAAGCTGACGGTTTTGGAAATTATACTATAGTTGAAACAGGGGGCCGCCAATAGCTTTCCGGACCGTTCATGCAAATTAAAAGTTAACGCCCATTTTTAACAGTTCGTTATTCCCTAACTTTACTTCATGAATCTAGCATCATGGGATGCCATTATTAATAAGCCTGGAAAAGGTATTATTGTATACCTGGTGAATGGCTTTTATAACTGGGTATTCAAATTACACCCAGACTGGCCGAAATTCCATAACGTGAAGAAATAAGGAGGAGGGTAATACAAATACAGGTATGATACCTGTCTGGAGCTGTAAACAATGGAAGATGCGGTAGAAATTACAGAAGAAGAATATTAAAAATATCAGGCTTAACAGCGGACAAGGCTCTGGCGCATGAAACAAGGCGGTGGGATGCGCGTGGCTGACCATAAGCCTGGTACAGCAGTGTCGAAAGATGCTGCTGTTTATTTTAGAGGCTTGACATATGCTGATCAAACAAAGCCAGAATCAGTCCCTATTAATGCTTATTGAAAGCTATTGTGCAGGAAGATGTTCCGTTACCCATCCTTTGGGAAGTATAGGTTCATCATATCAGGCATAAAAAAAGGGAACAACCAACATTATTCCCTAAATTTTCAAGTGGAGCTGGCGGGAGTCGAACCCGCGTCCAAACGAGGAAGCCACAAGCTTTCTACATGCTTATCCCCGACTTAATTTTCGTGCACCGGCTGGATCAGGGCCACCGACCGGTACCTTATCTCCTGTTTTCTTACTGAAGTTACGGAGCAAAACTTCAGCCAGCCTCGATTTACTTGCACCGCCTGGCCGGGCCGCTTCGTGGCTACAGCACCCGGGCGATGTCTTGTTCCGGAACCTTGTCCCGGAATTAAGCGAATAACCTACTTAAATTCGGTTACGCAGCAAGAGCGTAATTATTTTCGCCAATTATGGTTTTGATCATTATTTTTTAAGGGTCAACAACCAAAACCCTGCATGCTTACCTGCCTCTTCTACCCGCTGTCAAAACCAGTCAGCCCCGGATATTAAAGGCAATCATTGCCAAAGAACTGTGTGCAAAATTACTAAAATCATGCCAAAAACAGGCATATTTTATACTATTTCGAAAATTCAATCAGTTCAACCGGTGCCCCGTTATGCTCTATCATTGCTACCCTGACTCCTTCCCCTGGAGCATTTGGACTTACAAGAATCCTGAAATCATTCCTTTTTAATTCATAATCCAGATTATCCACTTCAAAAGCAATGTGGGGTACCGTTTTAATAATGTTTGGTAATAAACATTCATTTTCAAACCTCATCCATTCTATACCAAATGGGCTTTCACTAAAACCTGAGGTATAAAATTTCAGGTGCGGAAGATACTTCTCCCCTGCTTTCTTTTTGGTTGAAGGTATGCCCATATGATGGTACTTCCATCCCCAGTCTTTAATTGCAAGAGGTGGTTCATGATCTAACCGGTGCTTATTCATACCTGTTTCATTTCTTCCGTTTCGAAAACTACTTCCCGGCCCTTCGTTTACCCTCTTCCGACAAAACCATTCCTTCACGGCGCTTTAAGTTTTTAATATACTTTATGTGCCGGAAACGTAATGCACTCCAGTCTTCATCAATGGCTACCTGCCGTACGGGCTCCATTCCATAACTTCCCATGACTTCCCATCCGGTATCGCGATTGAAGTCGCATTTAAATTTTTTTGAGGTACTTTTCGGATAACACACCCATAAAATGGCATCTTCTTCAAGTTTTGGAACAACCAGATGAACCAACTCATCGAGATCTTTTTTAAGTGTGGCAAAAATAATTGCAAAACCCGTTGTGCCTTTATAACCCCTATCTTCAAGTATCTCAGACTTACCAGCCGCTAAAGAAATGATTTCCCTGAATGAGACGGGAGAATCCAGCATCCAGATCTTCTCCTGGTCCTTATAATTCAGCTTCTTTAAAACTGCATCCATCTGCCTGAACAAAATTATTTTGTTTTATATGAATAATTCCCGCAGCGCCCCAAAATAATCCTCCACCCATCCCTCAACAATATTGTCATATGCCTCATCAGGAATATTTGTATGCCGCAACTCAATGCTTGTACCGTTTTTATCGGGATGTAAAATCAAGGTTACCAGAGAAGTCTCTTCCTGATCGCCAAAATACCACTCCTGAACGATCTTCCGGTTCTCTTCAAACTCAATGTTCAGGCCGGTAATGCTTCCACCCCACAATGAAAATTCGGTGCCTGGTTCCGGTTCCATTACTACATCTTCTCCCGTCCAGATTTCCAGCATATTTTTATTTGTAAGTGCATTGTACACATCCTGTGGCTGGGCAGGCAATAAAAAATATTTTTTATAATCTTTCATCCTTTAATCATTAATTTTCTAATGGCCTGGTGGAACCCGCATGATTACTTGAATCCAGACTCAGGCTTATCATATCAGGCATATTTTATCCTCCGGCTTATTTTGTTCAAATGTAACTGAATCCATCAATATGCATGAAAAAACATGCTGTAAAAAACAAATACCAGATGCTTTTCCTAACCTAAAAACGATGCTTGAAAAAAAATTCCTGTTATAAAACATATTTTCCAAAAAAACAATGCATTTTTAAGAACAGTAAAAAACACTTTTTTAGATTTACGCCTTTAATCATAGCAGATGGATTTTTACAAACAACATCCGCGCTTTCTGGTAGCTGTCGACTGTGTGGTATTTGGATATGAAGCCGGTGAACTGAAGCTTTTGCTCTACCCGCGCGGATTTGAACCTGTAAAGGGTGAATGGTCGCTGATGGGCGGATTTGTAGGAAACAGCGAGTCAGCCGATGAAGCCGCAAACCGTGTACTGAGCCAGACAACGGGCCTTGACAATATTTTTCTTGAACAGGTAAGTGCATTTTCAGAACCAGCCCGTGAACCCTTCGAAAGGGTGATAAGCATTGTGTATTTTTCGCTTATACGCATCGACAGGCTCAAAAAGAGCAATCATGGCAATACCGCGGCACAGTGGTGGCCATTGAAAGATCTGCCTGTGCTGATTTTTGATCACCATGAAATGATCATGCAGGCCCTGAAACGACTTCAGCAAAAAGCAGGGTCAAGTCTGGTGGGCGTTGAACTGCTTCCTTCAAAATTTACACTTCTGCAATTGAGGAACCTGTATGAAGCCATTTACCAAAGGCAATTCGATCCGGGAAACTTCAGAAAAAAAATGCTGTCGCTGAATGTCCTTGAAAGGCTTGATCATAAAAATTCTAAAGATTCAAAAAAAGGTGCATATTATTATAAGGTAAAATCAACTAACACTGAAAAAGAGATCGAAAGGATTGTAAAGTACTGAATATAAAACTGGACTGTATTTGAAACCATAAATTTTTTGTATTATGACTATACTTGACTGGATTACACTGGGTTTGTTTGTCCTTGGCCTCATCGGAATCGTGGTCTGGGTGCTGAAAAAAAAGGACAAGAATACTACCGATTATTTTCTTGCCGGAAGGGATGCAACCTGGATCGCCATAGGTGCTTCCATATTTGCTTCCAATATTGGCTCTGAACACCTTGTCGGACTTGCTGGTGCAGGGGCTGAAAGCGGAATGGCAATGGCACACTGGGAAATGCACGGATGGGTTATCCTGATGCTTGGATGGCTTTTTGTACCCTTTTATTCACGCAGCAAGGTGTTTACAATGCCTGAGTTTCTCGAGCGAAGGTATAACCCGCATGCGCGGTCCTTCCTTTCGGTGATATCGCTTGTAAGTTATATCCTTACAAAGGTTGCTGTTACGGTATATGCAGGAGGGGTAGTTTTCAAGGATGTTTTTAATATCGACTACGTAACCTTTTTCGGGTATAACATAGACTTCTTCTGGATAAGTGCAATCGGACTGGTAGTTATCACCGGGCTTTACACTACATTCGGAGGGATGAAGGCTGTACTTTATACTTCGGTACTTCAAACGCCCATCCTGCTTATAGGTTCCATTGCCATCCTTGTCCTTGGGCTCATCAAGGTGGGAGGCTGGAGTGAACTGATGGAAATTACAAGGGCCAATGTTACGGTGCATGGTGATTCCATGACCGATCTGATGCGTTCCCACCGCGATCCTGATTTTCCCTGGACAGGAGTCATCCTGGGTTCAGCCATCATCGGTTTCTGGTACTGGTGTACCGACCAGTTTATTGTCCAGAGGGTACTTTCAGGTCGCGACATGAAACAGTCGCGCCGCGGTGCCATCTTTGGTGCATATCTGAAACTGACACCGGTTTTCATCTTCCTGATCCCCGGTATGATTGCCTATGCCCTTCAGCAAAAAGGACTTCTGACTCTCGAGTCGAATGATGCCGCATTTTCTTCCATGGTAAAGGAGTTGCTCCCAATGGGATTTAAGGGCATAGTGATCGGAGGGATCCTGGCAGCATTGATGAGTTCACTGGCAGCATTGTTCAACTCATCGGCCATGCTGTTTACAATTGATTTCTATCAAAAATACAGGCCAAACGAATCAGAAAAGCACTATGTAATGATAGGCCGTGCAGCAACCGTAGTAATTGTAATGCTGGGGATCGCCTGGATTCCCGTAATGAAAGGCCTTGGTAAAGTTTTATATGAATATCTGCAGGATGTCCAGTCGCTGCTGGCTCCCGGAATTGCTGCCGTATTCCTCCTGGGTATCCTTTCAAAAAGAACGACTCCGGCCGCAGGGCTCTGGGGATTGCTTATCGGGTTTACCCTTGGCATGACCCGTCTGGCACTGAATGTTTTTTCAGGATCTATCGAAGAAACATCATTGCTCTACAAGGTATTCCTGTCGCATAACTGGCTGCACTACGAAATTTACCTGTTCGTTCTGGTAATCATCAGCATGGTCATCATCAGCTATTTTACTAAACCCAAAGACCCGCTGATTATTTCAGGACTTGTACTGGGAACTGCATCAGCAAAGCAAAAGGCGGAAACGCGTGCTTCATATAACTACTGGGATGTAATTAACTCTGCAATTATCATCACAATTATCCTGGTGTTCTATGCCTATTTCTGGTAATAAGAAGTTGCATCTAAAAATATTTATCAATTAAATAGAAAATAGCTGTCGTTTCAGGCAGCTATTTTTTATTTTAGGGCACGATACTTTTTTATATGTATGATATTATCGGAGATGTTCACGGCCATGCGCAGCTTTTAAAGAAATTACTGCTGACACTGGGCTATAAAAAAACTGAATCCGGATACGCCCATCCGGGGCGTAAGGCCGTTTTTGTCGGCGATTTCGTAAACCGAGGCCCCCAGATAAAAAAAACAATCCGGGTTATCAGAAGTATGGTTGAGTCGGGAAATGCCTTTGCCATCCTGGGAAATCACGAGCTATATCTCATTATTGACCATCTGAGGGGCAGGAAAACCGGTACGCTCAGGAAAGATATTTCTGTTATAAAAACAGTGAATGAATTCAGCGATGAACCGGAGGAATGGAAAGATCACATTAAATGGCTTCGAAGCCTCCCCCTGTTTCTCGAGCTCGACGGATTGCGAATCGTACATGCCTGCTGGTCTGACGAAGCTGTTGAGTTCATCAGGCAAAACGTGCCCCGGGGAAAAATAAAAAAGGAAGTTTTCAGAAAGCTCCGGAAGGAACCTGAATCACCCGTTGCCAGGAATATCTGGTTGTTAACAAAAGGCATCCAGTTCAAAATGCCGGGCGATATGAAAATAGTAAGCAACAAGGGCATATCACCCAGAACATTCCGGATTAAATGGTGGGAAGAACCACAAGGCAAAACATTTGGTCAATTGTCATTTGAGGCAAAGTACCAGTTGCCGGAGTACACCATCCCACCCCAACTCCTGCCGCAGAGCCTGCCCTATGGAGAAAACAACCCTCCCCTGTTCTTCGGTCACTACTGCCGGAAAGACGGGCCACATGTCATCACCCACAACCTTTGCTGCATAGATGCATGTATTGCAGGCAGCAAAACACTTCTCGCCTACCGCTGGGATGGAGAAACAGCACTCAGCGAGGATAAAATCTACAGAGTAAAAAAAACATTATTTTAAAATATACTGATTTACAGCCTTTTGTGAAAAAATAAAAAATGTTTCAAAATTTTATTGCTGTAAAAAAAAGAAAGTATATATTTGCAGCACCTTTTCGAGCCGGATGGTGCAGAAACAGGGAGTTCTTATAAGAATTAAACAAAATGGTGCGGTAGTTCAGTTTGGTTAGAATATCGGCCTGTCACGCCGAGGGTCGCGGGTTCGAGTCCCGTCCGCACCGCCACTTAAAAAGCACTTGCCACAACGGCAGGTGCTTTTTTTTTGTCCGGGTTTTCCTGACTGCATGTCGAAAGTTATATCACATCTCTTTTTATACCAAAACAATACCATGTCCAGATTAAATTCAACTTAAATTCAATTTAAAGTCAATATTAACTCAATGTATATTCAATTATAATTGAATTTACATTGAGTTAAAACTGAATATAGTTTGAATTTGGACAGGCCCCATAAACATGCTGCCATTTAACATACAACAATTCGATCTTTTAAGGCCAATTGGATTTAACTGCAGAATCAAGTTAAAGAAATTAGAAGTCAACAGGAAAAATGAGATTAGAAAAAATATTTATGTGTTTTTAGGATCTCTATTGGCAGAGCATAATTGATGATGCTTCATCATTGCATGCTGTTCTTTCTTAGTAAGGTTCTTAAACCACGCATATTTTTCTGAAAAAGACTTATTTTCCACTGGATTTACAGGACAATCGGGTAATCTTCTTAAATATGGACATTCATAAAGAGACCCATAAAAATAGAGGTAATCCTGTATACTCATACATTTTGATTCTTGATTTAGAAAAAACAAGAAAATGTGCTGCCGGTAAATTTTCACACAGCAGAAATTAAAACAATAAATTTCGGCCGTTGTTCATCAGATTTTCCCTTTAACGTTTCAGGTTAATACCTTTCTTTTCTCTCTTTTGATTTTACAATGTTGATGATGAACAACAACTTCATCCTTTTTTTTTGCAGAGAGGGCTTTAAACCAATCCAGCCTTTCCTTAAATGATTCGCGACATGCAAGGAAAACCGGACAATCGGGTTTGCGATTGCCAAACGGACATCTATAAAGATTACCCAGATAATCAAAATAATTATGTATCTGCATAACTTACTAGTTAAAGCAGAATCAAAGAATATTAAAAGATATTCAAATAACTCTCCCAGATCTCTTCCGGGACGAAGATAGTAAACATATTTTCATATATATGTAACTGTTCCATCTATTTTTACCGGGTATAACAATTCCGGTGCACACTTACGGTTAATTTCATAACATTATTATTAACCGCGTGGTAATAAGATGAGATAATATGTATTATTGACCGCCCAGGGACATAATCATGAGTAAATTTTCCGGTCAGCTTCTTTTAATGATAAGGGATCAGGAAAAAGTTGCATCCATTAAACGCATTTGGAAATCCGGCTACGCTTAATTGGCATACCTTTTAATAATATTGTATGCCCCATGAATGCCCAGTTCGCCTGCCCGGCTTAAATCGAGGGCGCCACCTTCAATATCATCGAGGAAGATCTTAGTAAGCCCGCGGTTAAAATAAGCTTCGGCAAACTCAGGTTCCAGTTCAATGGCTTTATTCAGATCATCGATGGCGCTCTTGTATTCCTTCAGGCGAAGTTTTATGTATGCACGGTTGTAATACCCGAAGAAGAATTGTGGTTTCAGGTAAAGCAGCATCTCGTAGTCGTCGAGTATTTTCCTGTATTCAGGCAGATCAAGCTGCAAATCACCTGCAGGATTTACCTGCTGCCCTACCGGGACAGTGAATTCATTTTGCTGGTTAGCAAGCAATTCAATCTGCTCAAGCATCTTATACCTTGCATTTCCCCTTACAAAATAGGAAATACCCTGATCCTTATCCAAAGCAATCGATTGATTGATATCATCGAATGCTGCATTATAATTACCTGTCAGACTGTAAAATATCCCTCTGTTCAACAGGTTATGGCTTGTTCTGGATATATTAATGCGGGCATTGAAGTAGAGGATGAAATTCTCAAATACGCTGCGGTATTCTTCCACCGGCTTATTTGTGATGGAGAAAAGTGGATTGTAATTATTTTGCCGGTTCAGTTCATCGATGGCAAGATTATAATATTGTGACCGCTCATAATCCACTGCATTCTTTTCATATGCAGAAATAATAAATACAGGCTGAAGGTCGATGGAGATGTTGCGGTTCTGAATTCTGCCATCTTCAATTTCCTCAGGTTCATCAGCAGGCAGGTTTCGTGAATCTTCCACCACCAGGTTAACCTGAGCCTGGCGCTTCCTTCGGCTTTCCCGTTCTTCGGCATCAGTATCCCCTGTTGCCGCACCAGTATTAGAATTATTCTGCTGATTGTTGTTTTGCTGCATATTGTTCTGCGTATTCTGTCCGCCTGAAGAGGCAGAACCCTGCTGCGACTGCTGCTGGTTCTGTGCCATCTGTTCGGCATTAAGCCTGCGGCTTTCAAGGTCGTATTGCGGATTAAGCTGTGCGGCAATCCTGTAGTCATTTTCAAATCCGGGGCGGCCAAGAATTTCCCTGGCCATTGCACGGTTAAAATAGGCACTTGCCATCTCAGGATTCAACCTTAAAGAGGCATCATAATCCATGATAGCACCTTCATAATCGCCTAGTTTGTGCTTTACAATACCACGGTTGTTATAAGCCAGGGCATTCCCGGGATCGAACCGGATAGCCTGATCAAAATCGCGAAGTGCCGAGGCAAAATCATCCATGTCGAGACGGGCAAGTCCCCTGTTAAGATAAGCACCTTCAAAATGTGGCCTGATGATGATAATCTGGTTCAGATCGCGAATGGCATCCTCCATATTACCCTGAACGATATGGGCATTGCTGCGGTTCATGAGGGCATTAACCGATTTTGGGTTTATTTCAAGTGCTTTGTTATAATCATCAATGGCTCCTTCAACATCTTTGAGTGCAAGTTTTGCAATTCCCCGGTTATTATACAACCCCTCATTTTCAGGATCAAACTCCAGGCCCCGATTATAATCATCTATCGCTTTTTCAAACTGTTGCAGGCTATGGTAGGCCATACCCCGGTACATGTAGGCAAGCGGATAATATGGCTTTAATTCAATAGCCTTGTTGAAATCGATGATGGAGCCGCGGTAATCTTCAAGCTGATGTTTTGCTACTCCCCTGTACAGGTAAGCTTCAGGAAGATAAGGCTTGAACTTGATTACAATATTGAAATATTCAATGGCACCGGTATAATTCTCAATAGAAATACGCGTGCGGCCAACCCTGATGTAATGGTTGATGTTTAACTGTGCCTCGGCAAATGTAACCGATAGCAATACGATGACCAGAACGAGTATGTGTTTCTTCATTTTTTTCTCCTGAACCAGCAAAAATAATATTAATTGAAAACAGCAGGTCAGTTCATTAGTTTTATTTAACTTTTGCAAAAATTAAATGCTTTTACAATGCAGGAACGTTGTGGATGGGCTGTAAAAAATGAACTCATGAAGGAATACCACGACAGGGAGTGGGGTGTTCCGGTATTCGACGACAGGAAACTGTTTGAATTTCTGATTTTGGAAGGGTTTCAGGCAGGACTAAGCTGGCAGATTGTACTTAATAAGCGGGAAGCATTCAGAAAGGCTTATGATGGTTTTGATGCAGAAAAAATTGCCAGTTACCAGGATGATAAAATAGAAGCACTAATACAGGATGCAACCATCATCAGGAACAGGCAGAAAATTGCAGCCAGTGTGGTTAATGCCCAAAAGTTTCTTGAAGTCCGGAATGAGTTTGGCAGTTTCGCGGAATATATCTGGAGCTTTACAGGGGGAAAATCCATTGTAAACTTTTATAAGGAATTATCGGAGCTTCCGGCACGCACCCCGGTTTCAGACAAGATATCGGCTGACCTCATAAGTAGGGGATTTAAGTTTGTTGGATCTACCATTATCTATGCCCATATGCAGGCAACAGGCATGGTAAACGACCACCTGGTAACATGTTTCAGACATAATGAAATTTTGGAATTACACCTTTAAGAATTTCATTTTGAGTTGCCAATAAATTTTTGTCAACTGGTTTTTATTGTTATTTTTGACCAAAAACATCATAACAATTTTATTAAAATGAAGTACAGCATGATTCACCTGCTGACAGCAATTCTTGTTGTTGGTTTTATCCAGCCTGCTTTTGCCGGTGACAATCCTACAGAAAAAAAAGATGAATGGGTTTTTGAAGATGTTAAAACCTTGCTGGCCATTCCTGTAGAGGATCAGAATCGCACCGGCACCTGCTGGTCGTTTGCCGGACTTTCATTTCTTGCATCAGAGATGATGCGTACAGGCAAGCCGGGGGTGAATTTATCTGAAATGTTCATTGTTTGGCATACCTATGCAGAAAAAGCACGGAAGCATGTCAGGGTACACGGGAACCTAAATTTTTCAGCCGGAGGGGCATTTCATGATGTTACAAATATGATATCACGATACGGAATTGTACCTGAAGGGGCTTACAGGGGGCTAAACTATGGGGAGGAAAAACATGTGCATGGAGAATTGGACCGTGTGCTTCGCGAATATGTGGATGCCATTGTTGAAAATAAAAATACAAAACTCAGCACATCGTGGCATGATGCTTTTTTACATATTTTGGATACTTACCTTGGCAAGATTCCGGAAACATTTGAGTTTGAAGGAAAGGAATACACGCCGCTCAGTTTTGCTGACAATTATGTAGGCCTCAACATGAATGATTATGTTGAAATAACTTCCTTCACCCATCATCCCTTCTACTCGAAATTTATTCTGGAAGTGCCTGACAACTGGTCGTGGGATGAAGTATATAATGTTCCGCTGCATGAGCTGGAAGAAATTATGGATTATTCGCTAAACAACGGTTTTACAATTGCCTGGGCTGCCGATGTAAGTGAAAAAGGTTTCGTAACCGGCAAACAAGGCATTGCAGTGTTACCGGAAGCTCCGGTAATGAATATGACGGATGCTGAAATCAGCCGTTGGGAATCTCTGCCCGACAGGGAACGGGAAAATGAGCTTTATAAACTTGAAAAACCTGTCCCTGAAAAACAGGTCACCCAGGAAATGAGGCAGGCTGCTTTTGATAATTTCCAGACAACCGACGACCATGGCATGCACATAATCGGCATTGCGCAGGACCAGCGGGGACAAACATTCTACAAGGTCAAGAATTCGTGGGGAAATTATAACAGCTACAACGGATACTTTTATGCATCAAAACCATATGTGAACTATAAAACCATGTGCATTATGGTTCATAAAGATGCCATTCCTGCCGACATCAGGATTAAACTGGACATCTGACAAGGAAGGGGCTTCATCCATGTGGGTCAATCTCCTTTTTATTAAAAATTTAAGCTTCTGTTATCCGATTGGAAATGAAAAACCACCTGTTACTTCTGTTGCTTTTATTAGCCTGTCACAGGGGATTATCGCAGCATGGCAGTACGGATTACGGCTGGTGGAATAATCTGCACGGCTGGGAAGAAGGTGATCCCGGATGGCGGAACTGGATGAAAATCACACCGGGGTACATGGGTCCCAATGCCCTTCCTGTACCTCATATACAAAAGGGATACCTTCGCCACATGACAGAGGTTGAAATAGCTTTCACCAATCATTTTCACAAAGAAGATCCGACTCAGGATCTGTCAGGATATGTATATGTACCATTTGCGGATCATAAAATCGCTATGGAATTCTATGGAGTTGCTGTTGAAAGATATGCCTTCTCAGAAAGGATCCGAAACGAAAGGATGGCAAGGGATGAAGATGGAAAAGGTACTGCAGCGGGCGATTTTTATTTCAGCACTCTCGTTCAGCTTGTCAGCAACAGGCAATTTCCTAATACAGTTTTGCGGCTGGCCACAAAAACCACCTCGGGAAACAACCTGGAGGCTGCCCGTTATACCGACAGTCCTGCCTATTTCTTCGACCTGAGCTTTTCAAAAAACTTTGGTAATGATTTAACCGGAACGTTCAGGCCATATGCAATGGCAGGATTTTACACCTGGCAAACAAATGATGAGCTGAACCTTCAGAACGATGCACTATTATATGGTGTCGGGGCTGATTATTTCAGGGGAGGCTGGTTGTTGTCTGCCTCCATATCGGGATATTCGGGGTATAAAAATGAACGTGATAAACCCCTCCAGCTTCATTTTGATCTAAAAAAAAGATTTTCTGAGAATGAAGTCAGGATCCAGTACCTTTATGGCCTGCGCCATTGGGAATACAGAAGTGTTAGGGTTTCTTATATATGGAAACTTAAACCCGCAGGATAATGTGCCTTTTTTGAACCGGAATTGTTTAAATTTGCCGGCTAATGGTATGTAAAGATCAAAAATCAATTCCAAAATGAAGAAGCTCTCACTGGTTATCTGTGTTTATAATGAAGAACCTAATATAAAACCACTCTCAGAACAAATTAAAAAGGCTCTGGCAGGAATCGATTATGAGGCCGTATTTGTTGATGACGGATCAACTGACGGTACACGCTCTGAAATTTTAAAAATAAATGACGAAAGGTTCCTGCTTGTGGAACTAAAGCGGAATTATGGCCAAAGTTCTGCTTTGCAGGCTGGGATCGACCAGGCAGAAGGTGAATTTGTGGCACTGATTGACGGTGACCTGCAAAATGACCCTGCAGATATTCCCATGATGCTTCACATGATAGAAGAAGGTGAATGGGATATGGTGGCAGGTGTAAGGGCAAACAGGAAAGATGGTATGTTCCTCAGGAAAATTCCTTCTAAGCTTGCAAATTACATGATCAGAAAATCAACCGGCACAAAGATGAAAGATCTTGGGTGCACCCTAAAAATATTTAATAGTGAAACCATCAAAAGCATCCACATTTATGGTGAACTCCACCGGTTTATTCCTGTGCTTATTGCACTGGAGGGGGCCACACGCTTCACACAGGTTGATGTCAACCACAGGCCGCGTACATTTGGCGTGTCGAAATACAGCCTGAGCCGCACTACAAAAGTTGTAAGTGATTTATTTCTGATGCTGTTTTTCAAAAAATATCTTCAAAGGCCTATGCACTTTTTTGGGGCTCTGGGTATCATTACACTTGGTATAGGAGTGATTATCAACTTCTATATGCTGGTCCTTAAAATCCTTGGCCAGGATATATGGGGTAAGCCTTTACTGCTGCTTGGAATATTACTTGTAATGGGTGGCATCCAATTTGTAACAATAGGAATAATTGCTGAACTGCAGATGCGTACGTATTTTGAATCTCAACAGAAAAAACCTTACCGTGTGAAAAGGGTAGTGACAGCTAAATCTGTTGAACAACCTATTTATTAACCCTTTCTTTTTTAGGCAACTGTTTCTGATCAATAGAATTTTAAATTAAATTTGTCTGGTACATATATATAATTAAAAACCATGAATACAAAAACAATATCATTTATCGCCCTGACTGCCCTTTTATTTATTTCCATATTTGCAGGGGCACAGGAGAAAGTGATCCACGGACTTGTAACTACATTTGATAGTATACCGCTCTCAAATGCTCAAGTCAGGATCAAAAGCACAAAACAAACTGTGCAGACTGATTCACTCGGTCAGTTTTCAGCAGTTGTAAATCAGAAAGACCAGCTGAAAGTCAGTGCAAGCGGATTTTACAATCAGAAAGTTAAACTTGAAGATAAAACCAAGTTTGCTGCTATAAATTTAAAACTGAAGCCAGGAGAAAAAAACCGTGAATATGCCATTGGTTATGGTCATGTTTCCGACAGGGACAAATTAAATGCACTTGCCTCGCTTAACAGCAGGGAAGTTGATTTCTCCCAGTACAGCAACATGTACGATCTGATCAAAGGACGTTTTGCCGGAGTACAGGTTGCAAACGGACAAATCATCATCAGGGGGGTCAATTCAATTAACAGCAGTACAGCAGCACTGATTATTATAGATGGTGTTCCTGTTGACGGTTCAGCCCTGAACTCCATTCCACCTGTCCAGGTCAAAAGTATCAATGTCATTAAGGATGGAAGTGCAGCCATTTATGGCTCGCGGGGAGCAAACGGAGTGGTTGTAATTGAGACCAAGAGTGGCAATGATTAATCTTTAAACCTTTACCAAGTCTAAGCCTATGATCCGGAGTTTGTTCCTGCTATTCCTGTTCATTTCAATATTAATTCAAGGTTGTAACCGCAAAAATGACATTGAGCGGAATGATCTCACCATGTGGTTTTCCCAACCGGCAGAAAAGTGGGTAGAAGCCATACCCGTTGGAAATGGCCGTCTGGGTGCGATGGTTTTTGGAGGAACACATTCTGAATATATTCAGCTGAATGAGGAATCGGTATGGACAGGAGGGCCAGTTGACAGGTCTAATCCTGAAGCTCTCGAATATCTTTCTGAAGTGCGCCAGCTGTTGTTCGATGGTAAATATTCTGAAGGAGACAAACTGGCACAGGATAAGATCATGGGTATAGATGGAATCCGCCATACATACCAGACTCTGGGTGATTTATACCTCCAGTTTGAAAACCTTGGAAAGATCGAGGATTATAAAAGAACACTTGACCTGAGAAATGCCACGGCAACAACTGAATTTAAATCAGGCGGAGTAAAGTACACTCGTGAAATATTTGCTTCTTCCCCCGGAGAAGTAATCGCTATAAAACTTTCTGCATCTGAAAAAGCAAAATTAAGCTTTACCACATGGCTGGAACGGCCGGGTGATGCTGAAATTGTATCCGCCAGCGGCAACCAGCTTCTGATGACTGGATTTGCTGAACATGAAGGACTTGGAACGCGGTTTGCATCTGTTGTCACCGTTAACAACACCGGGGGCGAAGTCATTACTGCCAGTGGCAGACTATTTATAAGGAATGCCGATGAAGTTGTGATCCTTGTATCTGGCAGAACAAACTATTGGGGAGATCATGAAGTAAAGCTTTCGTCGGAAGACATTCAAAAGGCTTCAACACAGTCTTTTGAACATTTAAAAAATGAACACATTGCTCATTACGACAAGTTGTTCAGCCGTGTAGATTTTGCGATCAACCAGGCTGACACTTTAAATATTCCAACCAATCAAAGGCTTGAAAGGATTAAGGAAGGGCTGGAAGACCACCACCTGACCGAACTTTATTTCCAATTCGGGAGATATCTTCTCATCAGTTCATCACGTCCCGGAGGAATGCCTGCCAATCTGCAGGGAATCTGGGATGGCACTCTGAATCCACCATGGAGTGCCGATTATCACATCAACATCAACATCCAGATGAACTACTGGCCAGCACTGGTTACAAACCTTGCAGAAACTCAGGAACCGTTTTTTAGTTTTATCGACGGATTGCGGGAAAGAGGTTCAGTTACTGCCAGAAATATTTATGGATGCCGCGGTTTTGTTGCACATCATACTACAGATGCCTGGAAGTTTACCGATCCAATAGGTAAAACAGTTTATGGTATGTGGCCATTAGGTGCAGCATGGTGCACCGATCATTTCTGGGAACACTATGACTACACCGGCGACAAAAAATTCCTTCAGGAAAAAGCATATCCGGTTCTGAAGGATGCTGCCCTGTTTTTTGTTGACTTTCTTGTAGAGGATCCCAAAACAGGGTTGCTCGTCTCGGGGCCAAGCATGTCTCCCGAAAATACCTTCATTGCACCAAACGGAGAGCGGGCATCGGTATGCATGGGTCCAGCCATGGATCACCAGATTATCAGGGAATTGTTCAACAACTGCATCAAAACATCAGAAATACTTGATTCAGATCATTTCTTCGCCGATACGTTAAAAAACATGCTTGGAAGGCTTACACCATCACAAATCGGTTCTGACGGACGGATACTGGAGTGGTCGGAAGAACTTCCTGAAGCTGAACCGGGCCACCGGCATATGTCGCATTTATATGCATTATACCCCGGTGAGGAATTTACCAATCCTGATGATCCCAAGTGGCTGGAAGCTTCACGCAGGTCAATTGAGGAAAGGCTCAGGCATGGTGGCGGACATACTGGCTGGAGCCGTGCCTGGATCATTAACTTCTTTGCCCGCCTCAAAAATGGAGACAAGGCTTATGAAAACCTGCTGGCCCTGTATTCTAAATCAACGCTTCCCAATCTTTTTGACAATCATCCTCCCTTTCAGATCGACGGCAACTTTGGTGCAACTGCCGGGATAGCAGAAATGCTGCTGCAAAGCCATAACGGGGTGTTGCAGCTTTTACCTGCCCTGCCCTCTTCATGGGCCAACGGACACATTACCGGCTTGCGTGCAAGAGGAGGTTTTGAAGTGGATATCATTTGGGAAAACAACAGGCTTACTTCAGCTGCAATCCGCTCTCAATTGGGAAATCCGGTAAGGATCATGTATGACGGCAAATCTGTTGACATAAAAACAGAAGCAGGAAAAGTGATTAGTATGGATGGCGATTTAAACTTTTAATATATCAGGCAAAAAAAAAGCAGACAGGAAAAACCTGAATGCCTTTTTGCAGATAAAACACTTTTTCGGGCAGGTTAAACTACCTGCACGGTCTCCACAATTTCCTGACCTTTTTGAATGGCCTGAAGATTTAATGGAATAAGTTTATGGTATCGCTCCGGCAGCGATTTCTCCAATCCACGTTCAACGTTATTGAGGTTCAGGATTGGTTTTACTTTGAGATAGCTGCCAAATACAATCATGTTGAATACTTTGGGATTTCCCATCTCAACAGCAGTCCGGGTACCTTCAACTTTATATATATTAATGTCTTTTCTTTTGGGTGGATTCGTAATCCCGTTGGGGTCGTACAAAAGAGTGCCTCCCCTTTTAACAGCTTTTTCAAACTTATCGAGGCTTTGCTGGTTCAGGATGATCGCAGTATCATACTCATGCAATACAGGAGAACTGATACGTGTATCACTGACAATTACTGTAACATTGGCTGTTCCACCACGCATTTCCGGCCCGTAGGATGGGAACCATGTTACTTCCTTGTCTTCCATAATACCGGAATAAGCAAGAATCTTACCCATTGAAAGAACACCTTGTCCTCCAAATCCGGCTATAATCATCTCTTCTGTCATGACTTCTGATTTTTAGTTTTTAGAAACGGATTGTCTCTTTTCACTGTCTTTTAAATCACCCAGGGGGTAAAATGGAAACATATTATCTTCCATCCATTTATTTGCCTGCACGGGGGTCATTTTCCACCCCGAACTACAGGTTGAAACCACCTCCACAAAAGATGTCCCCTTTTTGTCAAGCACATTTTGAATTCCTTTTTTAAGTGCCCGCTTGCATTTTCTTACAGCACCAGCAGATTGAGCCGACTGACGGGTAACATAAGAAGTTCCCGGCAGTTGTGCCACCAGTTCAGTCATTTTCATCGGGTACCCGTTCCTTTCTATATCCCTGCCGAAAGGAGTTGTTGATGTAACCATTTTCTCGAGTGATGTAGGTGCCATCTGTCCACCGGTCATGCCATAGATACCATTGTTAATAAATACCACAAGAATATTTTCTCCCCGGTTGCATGCATGCAGGATTTCAGCTGCACCAATGGAGGCAAGATCTCCGTCACCCTGGTAGGTAAACACAAACTTGTCAGGATTCAGGCGGACAACACCTGTGGCTACAGCAGGGGCCCTTCCATGGGCTGCTTCCTGCCAGTCGATTTCTATATAGTTATACGCAAATACAGCACAACCTACGGGCGCTACTCCTACTGTCTTTTCCTGAAGTCCCATCTCATCGATCAGTTCAGCCATCAGTTTATGAACAACGCCATGTGTGCACCCCGGGCAATAATGCATAATGGTATCTACAAGAAGTTCCGACTTGCAGTAAACCAGGTTTTCAGGTTTTATTATATCTTTGATATCCATTCTTTTTCCTCCTGTAAGAATTTTTGTTCAATAGCCTTAACAACTTCACCCGGAGAGGGTAAAATACCTCCCATGCGGCCAAAAAATTCAACCCTTTTGTATACGCCGGCTTCATAAACCGACTGTTTGATGTCTTCCACCATTTGGCCTGCATTCATTTCAACCGATAAGAATCCTTTTGTTTTATGGGCAAGTTCGCCAATGATGTTTTTTGGAAACGGGAATAAAGTAACTGGCCTGAGCAATCCAACTTTGATTCCTTGCTGCCGTGCCAGTTCAACAGCTTTTTCACAAATTCGTGCTGACGTGCCAAAAGCCACTAGCACATATTCTGCATCTTCACAGAGAATGGCTTCATAACGCTGTTCTTCGGCTTCCATCTTTTTGTATTTCTCCTGAAAACGCCTGTTATTGGCTTCCATTTTGTGCGAATCCATTTCAAGGGAAGTGATGACATTTCTTTTTCTTCCTGAAATCTTTCCAGTAGTAGCCCAATTGCCATACTTTTCTACTACCTGCTGATCGGTGAGCCGGGGCTTATAATCGGACAACTGCACCTTTTCCATCATCTGTCCGAGTGCCCCGTCAGTAAGGATCATGGCAGGATTGCGGTATTTGAATGCCAGCTCAAATGCCAGATCAACAAAATCGTTCATTTCCTGAACGGAAGAAGGTGCCAGTACGATCATTTTATAATCGCCATGCCCGCCTCCCTTCACAGCCTGAAAATAGTCGGCCTGTGATGGCTGTATTGTTCCCAGTCCGGGGCCGCCGCGCTGAACATTTACAACCAGGCAGGGCAATTCAGCACCTGCAATGTATGAAATTCCTTCCGACATCAGACTGATGCCCGGACTTGAAGAAGATGTCATTACTTTTTTACCGGAACCTGCAGCCCCATAAACCATATTAATTGCAGCAACCTCACTTTCTGCCTGCAAAACCACCATCCCTGTTTCTTCCCATGGCTGGCGTTCCATTAAAGTCTCCATTATTTCCGACTGGGGTGTAATAGGATAACCGAAATAACCGTCACATCCGCAGCGGATCGCAGCCTCGGCCAGCACTTCATTCCCCTTCATTAACCTGAATTCAGACATTTTATATTGTTTAGAATTGTGGATTTTCTTCTGTTACAAACCAGGTAGACATATTTATTTTAAATAAACGAATCCTGTGACTGTAAATGAAATTGTATTATCCCTCAACCTTTACCCGGTAAACTGTAATACATGTATCAGGACATACTACTCCGCAGTTGGCGCATCCGAGGCAAGCCTCAGGGTTTTCCATATAGGAATAATGGTATCCGCGGCTGTTTACCTCCGCATGTAAAGCAAGAACACCATCTTTGCATGCTTCAATACAAAGTTCACAGCCTTTGCAAACTTCCATATCAACAACAACTGCTCCTTTAATTTTTGCCATATTTACCTAATTTTCTGCTAAAATTAATATGCTTTTTCTCTCAAAAACACCATAAAAATCAGGTTATTCCATCATTTTTTATGAAGGTTAGGATCTATAATGAAATAATTTTCCCTGCTGTTAAAATGTAATTTTTTTTCTGCTTCCGGTTAAGAATTCATTCTGTCAGGTAAAACTATTTTTTACAAACTTCAAAATACGCAACAAATGTTGCTTTCTTAAATTTTATAAAGGAAGCGGGTAAGGATATTTCTGTGGATTCCAAGATATGAGGCAATATGTTGGCGCTGAAGCTTTTTACCAAGTTCAGGATATTCTTCAAAGAACTTCCTGATACGCTGTTCGGCATGAAGCGACTGAAAGGAGTGAATCCTCTCCATGGCCTGAATATAACTTTCTTCAGCAAGAATTCTTACGGTGCGTTCAAATTTGGGATGATGGTCAAGCAGATATTTAAACTCCTCCTTCTCAATATAAATCAGTTGGGAATCTTCATATGCCTTTATGGATTCACTGGAATTTTTACCGAGATAAAAACTGCGGTGATTACTGACTATGAAATTATTTGGAGGAAAAAAAAACCGGGAGATCCATTCGGTACCGCTGTCAGATATATAGGTTGCATAAAGAAGACCGTTTATCAGTATTCCTATTTTCTGCATTTTTTCATTGTACCCTATAAACGACTCCCCCTTTTTCAGGATAACAGGTTTGTTCTTAAGCTCAACCTCGTTAAGCAGGTCGAGCGTAATTCCATACCTTGAATTTATTTTCTTACGGTCCATCAAAAGGGGGTCATTTTATTTCGAAAAATGGCTGTTAAACAACTTCAACCTTTGATCGAGCACATCGAACTGTTCCCTTTTAACAAATGAAACACAAGCTCTGATTCCTTCTTCATGACTGCCAGTATTATCCAGTGCAATGGCACTGATGCCATAATACAGCAGATTGGCTACAAGTTCATTTCCTGTCATCCCCGGATAGGAAATTGTAAAATAAAAACCATCGGCAATGGGTTGGTCCAAATCATCTTTATAAACAATATGAAAACCGTTGTCAAGAAACATTTTTTTCATGATCCCTGCTTTTCTGCCGTACTCCTTAACACCTTCAACAAAATTAAAACGGCCTTCGTTTGCAGCTTTTAGCATGGCAGCCAGGGCCCATTGGGCTGAATGGCTGGTACCTGATGAAAATGAATACAACAAGCGCAGGGTGATTGTACTTACAAAGTCGGTCCCGCCGAACCTTTTTTTCAGTGCCGGATAGTCGCGGCTGCCCAATCTGTCAGAAATGATCATCAGTCCGCAACGCTGCCCTGCATAGGAGAATATTTTAGAACTGGATATAAACAAAATATAATTATCGGTGTAACGGGCTACTGTAGGTTGAAATGGTGGCTGCCCCGGCTGCGATAAGTCGTGCCGGAAATCCATTCCAAAGTAAGCCAGATCTTCCATCACAATGACATCATATGCAACAGCAAGTTCTCCGATAACCTGAAGTTCCTCTTCCGTAAAACAAATCCAGGCGGGATTATTCGGGTTAGAATAGACAATTGAACATATATTGCCTTTTTCGAGGTATTCCTCAAGTTTACCTTTCAGCAAATTACCTCTGAAATGAAATACGTCGAAGGTTTCATACTTCTGTCCAAGCACCATCATCTGCTGTTTTTGCACAGGAAAACCCGGATCGATAAAAAGGGTTGTATCTTTCCCTTCAATAGTATGGGCAGCAGCAAGAAATGCAGCATACGTTCCCTGCATAGAGCCAACAGTAGGGATGCATCCTTTCGGGCTGACATTTATGTTCATGAAGTTTCTGACGAAACGTGACGCCTCTTCTTTTAGTGGCTTTATTCCGTCAACCATGGGATAAACTGCAGCAACACCACGTCGGAGAGCCTCTATTTCAGCATCAACACCTATCTGCGATGGTGGCAATCCAGGCACTCCCATTTCCATTCTTATATATTTCTCACCTGTTTCTTCCTCAACATGGTTTACCAGTGCAACTATTTCACGAATGGAAGCTTTGCCGGGATCAGAAATACGAAGCTCTTTTATTATACGGTCAATTACTTCTCTGCTGACGGGTGGATGATCCATAATACAATATAGATTATAAAAAGTTGTAAATACTGATATGACGTGCTACCGGTTTTTCACGGTGCAGCAGATAGTTATTTCTGAAAGATTTTAAAAGCCAAAATGTGGTCTGATCTGCTCCACCCAGCTATTTACCCGTTCATCAGTCAGTTCAGGTTCAAAATCTTCGTCAACAGGCAATCCCATGAATTTACCATCCACTACTGCTTCTGAACTTTCATATTCATATGCATCTTCGGGAACCTGACCGACTAAAGTAGCCCCATGGGCTTTAAGTTCATTGGCAAGCAGCCCGATATGATCGACAAATGTAGCTGCATAGGTGATGTGGTCACCCAGTCCGAAAATGGCAACTGTTTTGCCTTCATAGCTGGTTTTTCCTATTTCAGGGAGAAACTTAGCCCAATCCACATTTGTATAAATAGATTCCCAGGTTTCTTTACCAACAGTTGATAATCCGAAAATAATTTTATCAAACCTGTTAATATCATCGACAGTTGCATCCTTTACCGGTACCATTTCCACCTTTTCTTCTCCGATGGCATCTTTCAACTTATTGGCCACCCGGTGAACAGCTCCATTTAAAGGCCCAAAAAAAATTGCTGTTTTGCTCATATCTTTACTCTTAAAAATTTTTACTGATCGTGCATAGATATCTCACCCCGCTCATACTCCCCTAAAATTGCCAGGCTGGAAACACTTTTCAGCACCTGGTGGATTGCTTTCTCATACCGTTCAAGTACATCCCATTCCACATCTACATGGATGGTGTATTCATTAGGCTTTCCTATGACAGGCACTGATTGTATTTTGGCAAGGTTGATTTCATTTTCAGAAAATACATTCAGCACCCGGGCAAGCGCTCCGTAAAAATGGCCGACCTCAAAGCACAGGGAAGCTTTATTTGCATGTTCAGTTGGATTGCCATGTTTCGCAAGAATCAGAAATCTTGTATAATTCTTTTTATTTGTCTCAATGCCTGTTTCAAGAATATTCAGATTGTAAAGCTGTGCAGAACGCAGGTTACCAATTGCAGCAGCATTCGGAGATTTTTCTTCCGAAACAAATTTAGCTGCACTTGCAGTGTCCATGCCTTCATGGAGTTCTGCATCAGGAAAATACTTTTCAATGTATTCCACACACTGCTGTAAGGCAATGGGGTGTGAATAAATATCAGTTATGTCAGAAGGCTTCACTCCCGGTACAGCCATAAGATTCATTTGAATATGCAGGTAAAGTTCACCGATGATCCGAAGGTGGTAATCCCTTATAAGCTGGTAATTCTTCAGCAGGCTTCCGGCAATAGAATTCTCAATGGCCAGCACTGCATAATCGACCTTATCGGTATCAACAAGTTTACATACGCTTGTAAACGATTTGCATTCAACCACCTCAATTTTTTCATTAAAATATTTCTGCGCAGCATCCTCATGAAAGGATCCGATTATTCCCTGTACAGCTATTCGTTTCATTTGTATGTATAATAATGGATGTAAATATACGAATTATGGCAGTCACAACAGCACCTTCTCTTCTCCGTTCTTCTGAAGATTGCCTTACAGACTGTACTGCCCTCCCCTGCCCGATAACTCTTCCTGATGCTTTTGAAGCCTTTCCACACATTTGTCAATATCAGTCGGCCGGATCACAAATACTGCATAATTGTCGTTCATTGAAAAAGCATACAGGTATTCAATAAATATTTCCTCCTTGTTCAGAATCTGCAGCATAAAAGACAATGCGCCGGGTGTATTCGGGCTGTTTACAAGCACAACATCGGTTGACCTGACGCTAAAATGATTTGCCTTCAGCACCTGACAGGCTTTATCAGGGTCGGAAACTATAAGCCTCACGACTCCAAAATCGGAGGTATCGGCAACCGTAAAGGCAGAGATGTTAACCCCGGCTTCACCCAGAATATGTGCAACTTCGTGAAGCCTTCCCAGTTTATTCTCCAAAAAAACCGATACTTGTTTTGCTCTCATAATATCTAGTATTTGCGATTATCAATAACTCTTTTTGCCTTGCCTGCTGTTCTTTCAATTGTTTTTGGCTCCACCAGCTTAACATCAACGGAGACACCCAGGGTGCTCTGGATGTTGCCTGCTATTTTTTTTCGTAGTGCTTCCAGTTCCCTGATTTCATCAGAAAAGAACTGTTCCTGCACTTCAACCAGCAGTTTAAGTACATCCAGCGAACCTTCCCGATCAACAATCAACAGGTAATGAGGTTCTGTTTCACTCATTTCAAGCAACACACTTTCTATTTGGGAAGGGAAAACATTAACCCCCCTTATGATCAGCATATCATCAGTGCGGCCGGTACATTTCTCCATTCTCACAAGGGTCCTGCCGCATGCACACCTGTCATAAATGAGGCGGGTCAGATCGCGTGTGCGGTACCGCAGGATTGGAATGCCTTCCTTGGTTACTGTTGAAAACACCAGTTCACCCAATCGACCCGGAGGCAATGGCTCCAATGTTTCCGGGTCTATGATTTCAGGGATGAAATGATCTTCATTGATGTGCATGCCCGCCTGGTATTCACATTCGCATGAAACCCCGGGCCCCACCACTTCACTGAGTCCATATATATCTATAGCTTTCAGGTTGAGTTTTAATTCAATCTCCTTCCTCATATTTTCGCTCCAGGGTTCAGCTCCGAAAATACCTACCCTCAGTTTCAGTGTTTCGGGGTCAATGCCCATTTCCTGCATCACCTCGGCCAGGTATAAAGCGTAGGAAGGAGTACACGCAATGACTGAAGTCCCGAAATCCTGCATCAGCTGGATTTGTTTTTTGGTATTTCCTCCAGAAATGGGTATCACTGTAGCACCCAGGTTTTCAGTTCCGTAGTGTAGACCAAGTCCTCCGGTAAAAAGACCATACCCATATGCCACCTGAACGATATCGTTTTTATGAACGCCCGACATACATAGTGCCCTTGTAACCACTTCAGCCCACATATTCAGATCATTACGGGTATATCCGACAACCGTAGGTTTACCCGTAGTTCCAGAGCTTGCATGCACCCTGACTATTTCACTCATGGGAACTGTAAACATGCCGAAAGGGTAATTATTTCGTAGATCAGCCTTATTGGTAAAGGGAAGATTTTTCAGATCATCCACCGACCGGATATCGGCCGGTACCAGCCCCTTTTCCTGCATTTTCCCCCTGTAGCTGGGAATGTTATGATATATGCGCTGAACGGTATTAACCAGTCTTTCACTTTGAATGGCTGCCATTTCAGCGCGGGAAGCACATTCTGCCTTTTCGTTCCAGATCATCCTCAAGAGATTTATTCAGTTTAGATAATGGTGAAAGAGGTTAACCATTTACTTGCCATATACGGTTTGTTCATCAAGAATGGGAATGCCATTTTTTGCTAATAAGCTTTTCGCTTCCAGCACATCAGGCACATCAAGCAGAAGGACAGCCATATTAGTTTGTGAAATCAGCCGGGTGTAAGCATTTTCAATATGAATGCCAGCCCGTGAAATTTTTACAAGCAAATCATCCAATCCGCCTGTTTCATCTTTCATTTCAAGGGCAATCACTTCGCGAAGTGCCACTGAATTCCCTTGTTCAGAAAGAGCCTGATAGGCTTTTTCCGGCTGATCGACCAATAAGTTCAGAACGCCCCAGCCATGAATCATGCTTGCCAGTGTAAGGGAACGGATATTAATTCGCTCCTTTTTCAGGACATTGGTAATCTTTTCAAAATGCGTTATTTTGTTCTCAAGAAACACGGAAACTTCGAATGCCATAGTAGTTGAATTACGGTCGCCGGAGTATGTATAACCCTGACTATTTATTTTTACATTTAATAAACAAAAATAAAAGGAAATTTAAAAACTGTAAGCAACTGAAATCATATTTCTGAAATTCGTCACATCAACAGTGTTTTTAACTTTTCCAAAGTCAGAAAAATCTATATCGCCATAATGAGCAGTTGTCATACTCAACTCAAATCCCAGCATGAAGTTGCGGTAAGTATAAATCAGCTGGGGCGAAATCTTATAGACCAAATCCAAATCAGTGCCCAGGCCATAAAAAGGCCCCGCCGGCTGATCGGTTGTGCCTAAATTCTTCAAATACCCTGCAAATACCCCAACCTTCCATTTCTGTCCATACGTAAAGTTGATCCAGTTGTAAATGTGGTTTAATGGAGTATATGTTTCTGCACCGGTTTCAGGATTTACAGCTGCAACGGCATAACCTCCGGGCAGAAGGCTTTCACTTACATTCTGACCGAACATTGATTTCACCTTCATTTCAAACAGATTTTTTGTATACTTCATATAAGCCAATGCAGCCCATGTATTTAATTTCTGATCTGCCTTAAATACACCCTGGATCCCGGAAGTTGATGTACGGGGAAGAATGCTTTTCCAATCAACAGCTGCACCTATTACCCAATTCTCATCATAATACTGCAGTTGGGCATGCAGATTGGGAACGACAGCTTCACGCTGGTAACGATATGTTTTTCCGGAGGGTCCCTGATTGGCATAATTAAACTGGTAAACCGCAGCCGCAATAAAATCAAGATGGTTGTTCAGTTTATGTGTAAGTCGCACCTGGGGACTGCGGTTAAAAACCTGGAACGGAAGCCCCGTATTTTCATTCAATACCGATGGATATACTTTTTCAATAAAAGTAGGATGCCATGCCCTTCCGAACATCAATGTAGATTTTTGCCATGCAAAACTTGTATATGCATGCCTGAGGCGCAGCCCGTTTGTTTCTGCAAAACCTGTAAAATCGGCTTCCACGTATGCAGATATTTTTGCTTTCCCGATTTCAAGTCCTGAGAAACGTGTTCCGAACCTTGAAAATGTATTCAGCAAGTGAGCACTGGGCCTTGCATTTATATCACCTCCATTTACATCATATACCGGTTTGTACGGGTAGAATTCAAGCAGGTGATCACAGGCACATACATTGTTTCGCGAATCAATAAAAAAGTCATTCCTGACAAATCCTGAAAAATCAACCTGTATATTTTTTGATGTAATAAATCCCTGGGAGTAACCATATAAAGAAATAATAATGAAAAAAGCGGTAAAAAAGATTTTCTTCATTTCAAATTTGGTTTTTTGATAATGCATTAAAATTAAAAGAAAGAACGGAGAAAACAGGGCATTGTATTTTAATATTTATCTGTAAATAGCTTTTATTAATATTTTCTTACCAGCGGTATGAATTTTTGCTGCTTGTAACATTTGGTACAATCCATAAAAGAAAAAAATCATTATATTGTAAAAAAAAAATCAACATATCAGATTATGCTGAAAAAACTGTTACCGCCACCCAGGTGGAGATTTCCAGTGATGATAGCAACCAGTCTGTTACTGGGAGTCATTTTATTCACCTTTTATATATCAAAGGCACATTCTTACCTTTCCGATAAACCGGAAACCTGTATGAACTGCCACATCATGTCGCCACAGTATGCAACATGGAGCCACAGTTCACACCGGGAGGTAGCAACCTGCAACGATTGCCATGTTCCCCAGGATAATATTTTTAATCATTATTATTTTAAAGCAAAGGATGGTTTGCGCCATGCTACAATTTTCACCTTAAGAAAAGAACCTCAGGTAATATTCATACTTGAAGAGGGGGCAAAGGTGGTCCAGAATAATTGTATCCGCTGCCATTCCCAACTGCTGGTTGACCCCAAACTGAATGCATCAGTCGCAAATCATGATGTTCATATGACAGACAGAAGATGTGTTGATTGCCACAGGGAAGTACCCCATGGAAGGGTTAACAGCCTTTCGAGTGTACCTAATGCCCGCGTTCCCCTGCTTGAAAATCCGGTACCTGAATGGCTGAGAAATCTGAGAAGTCGTTAAAAAACCGCGTATATAAAATAATAACTAAAAATAGCTACTAATGAGCACGATCAGCGAATTAACCGAAAAACGCCCATGGCTGGCATGGGTACTTTTTATTCTTACGATTATAATCGTATTCCTTCTTGGCCTGTTGGCCTCAACTATTGTTGAAAGAAGAATAGAAGCAGCGTATGTCAATGTACCGCGGGATCCCATTTACCAGTTTGATCCCCGGAATGAAGTATGGGGAGAAAACTTCCCCAGAGAGTTTCAATCGTATTATGCAACATCCGACAGTACGTTTGAAACCAAGTACAATGGCAATGTACATATTGACATGCTTGAACGGCATCCCGAAATGGTTGTCTTATGGGCAGGTTATCTCTTCTCAACCGATTATACCCAAAGCAGAGGGCATTTTTATTCTTTGACAGATATTACAGAAACACTTCGGACCGGAGCACCAAAAGGACCTAATGAAGGTCCCCAGCCTTCCACCTGCTGGACATGCAAAAGCCCCGATGTACCCCGTTTGATGAATGACCTGGGTGTGGCAGGTTTTTACTCACAGACCTGGGCTGAGATGGGCCCTGAAGTTGCCAATCCCATAGGTTGCGCTGATTGTCACGATGCTGAAACAATGAATCTTGCGATCAAAAGGCCGGCACTTATTGAAGCATTCGAACGAATGGGACGTGATATTACACAAGCTACACACCAGGAAATGAGAAGCCTGGTTTGCGCTCAGTGCCATGTGGAATATTACTTTAATAAGAATATTTCTGAAGGGGCACAGTATCTTGTTTTTCCTTGGGATAACGGCTTCAATGCAGAAGCTATGGAAGCATATTACGACAGCATAGGCTTCACCGATTGGACCCATGCATTAAGCAGGGCACCCATGCTGAAGGCCCAGCACCCTGATTATGAAGTGTATCTTACTGGAATTCATGCACAACGGGGCGTTTCATGTGCCGATTGCCACATGCCATACATCAGTGAAGGAGGACAGAAGTTCACAAACCATAAAATCATGTCGCCACTTGAAAATGTATCCAGTTCCTGCCAGGTATGCCATCGCGAGGAAACGCAGGAACTTATCAACTCAGTATACAGGAATCAGGACAAAGTACTTGAAACACGTGGTACCCTTGAACAACTTCTTGTAAGGGCTCATGTTGAAGCGAAAACCGCATGGGACCTTGGAGCTACCGAACAACAAATGGAAAAAATTCTTACAGGTATCCGGCATGCACAGTGGCGCTGGGATTATTCTGCTGCCGGTCATGGCAATGCTTTTCATGCTCCCCTTGAATTAAGCCGATTAATAGGGACAGCTATCAACATTGTACAGCAGACACGAATTGACCTCGCCAGGCTCCTTTCAGAACTTGGACATAACAAGGAAGTTCCCTACCCCGATATTTCCACCAAAGCAAAGGCTCAAGAATTTATAGGCCTGAATATGGAAAATATGCGTGCACAAAAAGCAGAATTTCTGAAAAACATAGTTCCTGAATGGGATAAAATTGCAGCCGAACGTGAAGCAGCCTGGGGGAAAACAATGGTAAATCAATCAATGGATTAACATGAAAAAAGTTTTTTACTGCATCCTGCCACTGCTTTTATTTGTGATGCAGGATGCATCTGCTCAATTCAGCCTGACCGGTGAGTTCAGGCCGCGTACAGAATTCAGCAGAGGTTATAAAACATTGGCGGCAGAAGGTCAGGACATGTCAATAGCTACTGCTCAGAGAACCAGGCTGAATGCACTTTATAATGTTGAAGCAGTGAAGGCAAAGCTTGTATTGCAGGATGTCCGCTACTGGGGGAGCCAGCCTCAAATGGTCGCCAATGAAGATTTTGCTACTTCTGTGCATGAAGCATGGGCAGAAGTGTTTTTTACTTCAGGTCTTTCTATGAGGGCCGGACGACAGGAACTTGTTTATGACGACCACCGGATTCTGGGCAATGTGGGATGGGTGCATCAGGCGCGTTCTCACGATCTGGTTCTTTTTAAACTTGAAGATGAATTTAAGATGCACCTCGGCATTGCTCATCATGAAAATTCCAACATTACTGATAACGATTATTCCGGACCTGATGCCTATAAAAACATGCAGTTTCTCTGGTTCAATAAGGCATGGGACCATACAGGATTAAGCCTTCTGTTTTTAAATAATGGTGTACCCTATTTTGAATCTGCCCAAACCCAGCGTACACGTTACAGCCAGACAATCGGAGGCCGTGTTGTTTATTCCCTTGAAAATGTTGGCCTCGCTTCGAACCTATATTACCAAACCGGAAAAACTGCAAATGGCACTGACATCAGCGCTGTAAATTTTCTTGTGGAAGCAAATTTCAAACAGGGATTAACTGCCGGTTATGAGTACCTTTCAGGAAACAGTTACGATAGAAATGATAAAATTTATGCCTTCAATCCACTGTATGGGACCAATCATAAATTCAATGGGTTCATGGACTACTTTTATGTAGGAAACCATATCAATAATGTAGGATTAAATGATATTTACCTCAAATCCGGCTTTCAGAAGGAGAAATTTTCGGCAGAAGCATGGCTGCACTATTTTGCATCAGCAGGAAAAGTAAATGCTGATGCCGGCAATTACCTGGGAACAGAACTTGATTTGGGAGTAAGCTGGGCTGTGGAACCCGCTGCAACAATCAGTGCTGGATGGTCGATCATGTTCGCCAGTGAAAATATGGAACTGGTTAAAGGAAGTGGTGATCATACTACCGGCCAGCATTGGGGTTATATCATGTTAACTGTAACTCCTGCTTTTATTCAGCAGGTTTTACAATAATCCAAAAGATTACTGTTGCCAGCCCGTTCATTTATATAAATGGAAATATCAATTCTACTTATAAAAAAGATATCAGGATTCGAATTTCCTTATAGATGTTCCTTTCGAACCAAATAATCATTTTATTTGAATTTTCTTTTATTTATGAGTAAAGCCAGATCCATTAAAATCTTCAGGAAACTGCATAAGTGGCCCGGAATCATCATTGCCTTTTTTGCCATATTGTTTGCATTTTCAGGAATTGTCATGAATCACAGACAGATTTTCTCGTCTGTCGATGTTTCAAGGAACATCCTGCCTCCAAACTACAGGTACAATAACTGGAACCTGGCTGCAGTAAGAGGTTCAATTCCCTATATGAATGATTCTGTATTGATATATGGAAATATCGGCATCTGGAAAGCTTCATCAGATTTAAAAAGTTTCAATGATTTCAACCATGGCTTCCCAAAAGGAATTGACAACCGAAAAATATATTCAGTGGTACAGAAAGGCGATATCCTGTATGCAGGAACACATTTTGGCTTGTACAGCAGGAACATCCATTCAGGAACCTGGAACAGGCAGAAACTCCCTGTAAAGCAGGATCGCATTGCAGACCTGAATCTGAAAGGAGATACACTGCTGGTCCTCACTAGGCATTACCTGCTCAAATCTGCTGACGGAACTGATTTCGAAGCAGTCCAGCTTCCCGAACCGGTGGGATATGTCCGGAAAGTTGGTTTATTCACAACCCTCTGGCAACTGCACAGCGGTGAGCTTTTCGGAATCACAGGAAAATTGATTGTTGATTTGCTTGGGATTGTTACCATTATTCTTTCAGTAACCGGCTTGCTTCATTTCTTTTTCCCTAAAATCATAAAGCGGATGAAAAAGAAAAAAAAGCCGGTCAAGCCATGGGTCAGTGCCACAAAAAGCAACCTCCGGTGGCACAATGTACTTGGTTATATTTTTGTTTTATTTCTCATTATAAACACATGGGCAGGGATACACCTCCGGCCTCCCCTGCTCATTCCCATTGCAAACAAAACCACAGGTATCATTCCCGGCACTCACCTTGACAGTCCTAATCCCTGGTTCGACAAGCTTCGCAGGGTTGAATGGAATGATATATATAAAATGTATATTTTCTCAACTTCTGAAGGTTTTTACACAACAGATGAAAAACTTCAACAAAATCTTCAACCAGCCATACCGCAACCCCCCGTTAGTGTAATGGGATTAAATGTATTTAAAAGGGTTGGTCAGCACACTTATCTTACCGGTTCATTCAATGGGTTATTCCTGTGGGATTTGAGAACAGGCACAGTACTTGATTTTTTTTCAAGAACCCAATATGTAGCTCCGTCAGGAATGGGTAGCCCTATAGGTGCAAACATGGCAGCAGGATTCGTTGAAGCATCAGAAAATACATGGTGGTTCGATTACAACAGGGGTGCTTTGCCTTTGCGTAACAATTCTTTTCCAGCCATGCCTGAAGAGATCAGAAGGCAGTCACCCATGTCGCTCTGGAACGTTGCACTTGAAATTCATACAGGCAGGATATTTGAGCACATAACGGGTCCGTTTTATATTCTTTATGTGCCCCTGGCAGGACTATGCCTGATTATGGTTCTGGTGAGCGGATTTTTTATTTGGTGGAAAGCCCATAAAAAGAAGAAAAAAACAACTGCCTAGGCTTTTTTTTGCCTGTTAAAAAAGTGCTTTGAATCGCCCCACTCCCCATATCCAATTTCAGATCCCGATAATTCTATCCGGGCTTCCAGGCAGTTGCGGCATAATTCAGCATCCTCATCAAGGCAGGGTTTATCTTCGTACAGAAGATATTCCTTTCTGTATTCGCAGGGTGTCAGATTAGGCATGATCACATTGGCACCTATTGTAAGGGCTTTTTCACGGCCTGCGGGGTCAATGGCCTGCAATGCTGTAGCAGCTGCAATGTTGATATCCGGCATTAAAAGCCGCAAAGTTGCAATCATATTCAGGGAAAGATTGAACCTGTCTTGTTTCGGCTGAATCAAATGCCTGTACTCATAGAGCGGGGTATCTTCATGCTCGATATATGGCCCCATGCCGCACATGTCGATGTCTGCTTCCCTGAAGAACTGAAGATCATTAGCAAGGTCGTCCAATGTCTGGAACGGCAGCCCGATCATCACCCCTGTGCCAACCTGGTATCCCGTGTCCCTTAAAAGCTGCAAAGCTTCTGCCCTTTTTTCAAATGAATGCCGTACAGTATTCGGGTGGATTTTATAATATAATTGCCTGTTTGAAGCCTCAATCCGCAGGAGGTACCTATGGGCACCGCTGTCGAACCAGCGCTGATAGGTATCGCGCGACTGTTCTCCGCAGCTGAGTGTAATACCCAGCTCATGATTCGAAAGACTCCCTATCTTCTTCAGTAAATGGTCAACCCTTTTGACAAAAGCTTTTGAAGACACCTCTCCCGACTGAAGCACAACTGAACCAAACCGGTTTATCCATGCGAAACGGCAGGCTTCCAGTATCTCTTCATCAGTGGCATTATATCGTAACACCTTGCTGTTCCCTTTTCTTATGCCACAATACAGGCAATCTTTGGAACATATATTTGAAAACTCAACCAATCCGCGAAAATAGACCTTCCTTCCCAAAACTGCTTCTTTTACATTCCGTGCTTTTTCAAACAGCAGTTTCCTGTCGTGATCCTTTGCCTGAAGCAAAATGACCAGATCGCCGGCAGTAAATTCTTTTAGCTCAATTATTTCAGCCACAGTTTTCATAGATGCAAAAATAAGGTTTGGTGATGAATACTGGCCCTTAACAGTAAAATAATTCTTCAGAAAGTTATGTCTGCAGATGTTACCCATGATAAACATGGATATTTTCTATTTAATTTAGAAAGTTTCAGCAGCTGTTCTTATTAATGTTGTAAAATCATTGGTTTTAAGCCAGCAGTGACTTACTTTGCATATCATAATTCAAATATATCTACACCGGCAAAAAATGAAACAGTTAATTTTTCTTTGCATGATCACGGTTCTGTTATTGAGTTGTCAGCAAAAAACGAATAAAATGATCACCAGAAGTACAACAATTCCTGAGGAACATACAAATAAAGCCATCGCGTCCATTATAGAGAAATATCCTGAGGTTCACATCAAAGATGTTGAAAAAGGAGTGCTTCATGCAGCCTCTCTTTGGAGGGAAAGCGATGGCTCATATGATGAATTTATTGCTTTCTGCTCTGAAAACTTCATTGGCGACCAACAGGAAAAGCAAGTTGTTTTTAACAGGATGTCGGGGTATTTCGAATCGCTCTTCGGGCATTTCAACCAGCTAGCCATAGAACTGCGTCAGCACGTTGATCTGCAAACCGGGCAACTTCACAGGGTCGATCACCTGTTTTCCGCATACAGTGCCGGGGCTCATATGAGCAATGATTTTTACAACAACAAGATTGCCTTCCTTGTAGCACTGAACTTCCCCTTCTATTCAACCGAAGAAAAAAATGAACTGGGCAGAAACTGGTCAGACCTTGAATGGGCATACGCTAGAATGGGAGATGTATTCAGCTCCAGGGTGCCCCCGGAACTCGTTCAGAAAAGTGCTGCCGTATCAGCCGAAGCAGATGCCTATATTGCCGAATATAATATCTATATGGGAAGCCTCATTGGCAAAAATGGACAGACCCTGTTTCCCGAAAATATGATTTTGCTTAGCCACTGGAATCTTCGCGATGAGATTAAGGCAAATTATGCCAACACTCAAAATGGCCTGGAAAAACAGGAAATCATATACCAGGTCATGCAGCGGATCATCGATCAGTCTATTCCTGCAGCGGTGATAAATTCCGGAGAAGCCCGTTGGCAGCCCTTTGAAAATAGGGTGACAGTAAACGGAGAGCCAAAAGAAGTTTCGGCAGAACAAAACCTACGATACCAGCAAATCATAAACAACTTCAGGGCATTGAAAGAATTTGATAAATATCATCCGGTGCTCAATACAGCCATAAAGAGATCATTTTCCGGTGACATGCAGATTCCCCAGGAGGAAGTAGAAGCCTTGTTTCATGAGTTTCTAAGTGCCCCGCAACTTAAACAAACTGGCGAACTCATCAGGAAAAGACTTGGACGCGATCTTCAACCATGGGACATCTGGTATGATGGCTTTAAGGCCCGGAGTTCCATACCTGAAGAAAAACTCAATGCCATTACCCGCTCTAAATATCCTGATGCAGAAGCATTGGAGCGTGATCTTGAAAACATCCTGAAGAAACTGGGATTCAAACCTGACCGGTCGAAATTCCTTGCATCTAAAATTGCTGTTGACCCGGCCAGGGGTTCAGGGCACGCATGGGGAGCCTCCATGAAGGGTGAAAAGGCCAGGCTACGCTCCCGGATTCCGGAAGACGGAATGGATTATAAAGGTTATAACATTGCCATCCATGAATTCGGACATAATGTTGAGCAAACGATTTCCCTTCATGATGTACCATATTATATGATGAACGGCGTACCCAATTCTGCATTTACAGAAGCCCTGGCATTTGCTTTCCAGCAAAGGGACCTGAACCTGCTGGGCATGACGGATGGTAACCCGGATGTGGATTACTTAAAGACACTGGATAATTTATGGTCGGTTTACGAAATAATGGGGGTGTCGATGGTTGATATGAACATGTGGAAATGGATGTACAGCAATCCTGACTGCACCGCAGAAGAACTGAAAAATGCCGTTCTGGAAATCAGCATCAAGGTATGGAATGAATATTTTGCACCTGTTTTTGGCTTAAAGGATCAAACCATCCTGGCAGTTTATTCACACATGATCAACTCACCTATGTATCTTCCTAACTATGCTTTTGGACACCTGATCCATTTTCAGCTTGAAGAACATTTTAAGTCCGGTCAGTTCGCTCCTGAAGTCAACCGGGTGTTTGCCCTCGGGCAATTGACCCCTGATGAATGGATGAAAAGAGCGGTGGGAAAACCTCTTTCTAATCAGCCAATTTTAAATGCGGCTACTGATGCACTTCAACATATGCTATAGTATACTTATTTCCATAGTGAAATAAAGCCAGATTCACCAACAAAAAAATACAAGTACCTGATACATATTACGGAGCTTGTATTTTTTCATTTTAAATTTTAAAAGCAAATTTTTTATTTATGAGAGTCACTCATGATTATTGACAACTATTCATTTCCTCTACCCTATTGCATCATCATATCCCGAAAAACATATTCCACAACATATATTTCACTGTAAATTATCAGCCCCGGAAAGCATATAAAGTACTAATTTTACGAATAATATCCTGCGGGAAGGCAAAGCTGACCTTAGGGAGGAAAATGGAAAAAAAACATAAAGGGTTTCACAACCTGAGATCTTCATTTACTCCTGTTTTTTGCATCAGTCTTCCCCAAAAATCCCGCAGCCACTTATAGCAATTATGAAAAGAATAGGTTTTATAGGAATCATTATTGAGGACCGTAAAAGATGTTCAGAAGAAGTTAACAGTATTCTCAGTGAACATGGTGAACTCATACTTGCCCGGACCGGATTACCTAATATCAGGGGAAACACTTCTGTTATTACCCTTGTAATAGATGCCAATACCGATGAATTAGGTGTGCTCACAGGTAAACTGGGAAAAGTAAAAGGCATTTCAGTGAAGTCAGGTTTGGCAAAAAGTTCAAACCTTGTGGATAAGTAATATTTTAAATTATTTAAAATACAATCCATGTATAAGGTTGAAGCAGGATTTATAAACGAACAACAGGTTTGGGAAATTCTTGAGAAAAACAAGAAAGCTGACCATGCCAGGATCAGGGAAGTTCTTTCAAAAGCAAAAGAAATGAAGGGACTTAACATGGATGACGTAGCTGTCCTTACAGGCATAAGCGATCCTGAATTGCTCGGGGAGCTTTTTCATGCTGCCAACCAGGTTAAAGAAACGATTTACGGCAAACGGCTGGTGCTTTTTGCACCACTATATATTTCAAATCTTTGTGCAAATGAATGCCTGTACTGTGCTTTCAGGGCCACCAATAAAAGCATTGTCAGGAATTCACTTACCCAGCAACAGATTGCACATGAAGTGGAAATCCTGATCAATAAAGGGCACAAAAGGATCCTGTTGGTGGCCGGAGAATCATACCCGGCGCAGGGATTTCAGTATGTGCTCGATTCTGTCAGAACTATTTACGGAGTAAAATCAGATCACGGCGAGATCCGCAGGGTAAATGTCAATGTGGCACCACTCGACGAACAGGAGTTCAGGGAACTGAAAACTGAAGGAATTGGCACCTACCAGATTTTCCAGGAGACTTATCACAGGGAAACCTATAAGAAAGTTCATCTGGGTGGCAAAAAGCGGGATTACAACTGGAGGGTATGGGCTTTACACAGGGCAATGAAAGCAGGCATTGATGATGTGGGTATCGGTGTTCTGTTCGGATTGTTCGACTACCGTTTCGAGATACTGGCCATGATGCAGCATATCCGTGAACTGGAAGATAAATTCGATGTAGGTCCGCATACTGTCAGCGTCCCCAGGCTGGAACCGGCTACGGGCAGCAACCTGGCTGCACATCCTCCCTTCCCTGTTTCAGACATCGATTTCAGAAAAATAGTAGCAATATTAAGACTTGCCATTCCTTATACCGGGATCATTATGTCGACAAGGGAAACAGCCCAGATGCGCCGTGAAACCTTTGCCCTGGGTGTAAGCCAGATATCAGCAGGCAGCAGGACAAATCCAGGTGGCTATGAACACGAGGAAGATGAAGATGACCCGTCAGGGCAGTTCAGCCTTGGCGACCACAGGCCTCTTGATGAAGTCATAAGGGATGTTGCATCTATGGGCTATATTCCTTCTTTTTGCACTGCCTGTTACCGGTTGGGGCGCACAGGCCATGACTTCATGGACCTTGCCAAACCAGGTGATATCAAGCTGCACTGCCAGCCCAATGCCTTGTCATCTTTTAAGGAATACCTTCAGAATTATGCCTCTCCGCAAACAGCTGAAGTAGGGAACCGCCTGATCAGGGATACCATCGCAGGTATGGATGGAATTGCAAAACAGCGGGCCGAAAAGCTTGTTCAGCGTGTTGAAGCCGGAAGAGATGATGTTTATTGCTAAAAAGCTGTTGGCCTGGTTGCCCTGCTTATAATGGGTTACGACCAGGTGATCACTCAGGCCTGTAGTTCAGGCAACCTCGAATTAAACCAGTTTCTTCCGGTCATATCATTTACCTTACTTGACAGTATTCCGCTACTGAACCATGCCTGCCTGATGTTTGCTGAAAATTGCGATTCAGCCATCACCGCAAATGAAAATGTCTGTAAAAGCAATGTGGAAAATTTCACAGCTACAGTTACAGCACTCATTGTAAAAACCGGACATGAAAATGCTTTTCTGATTGCAGAAACAGCAACTAAAGAAAAAATATCCATCAGGATGGCCGCCACGAAACTCAAACTTCTCACGGATGAGGATTTCTACCAATTAACTACACCTGAAGCTGTTTGTAAAATGGGCTATTGATTTTCCTGTATTATTCCCTTCTATCTGAATTATACCTCAAATGTTAATATTTTGATTTAAGATAAAAAAATATTAATATATGTTTGGATATTATCCTGAAAAGTATTAATATTGATTCTAAATAAGAAAAAGAGTTATAATTTATAATTTAAAATCAAAGAGAATGAGAAAACTATTATTTGTACTTGCAATGGTTATGACTTATGGGCTTTCTGTTGCTACTGCAGGAGAAGCGCCATGCGATGACAAGAAAGCAAAAGCGAAAGTTACAACTGTATCAAATGATGTACAGGTTACAACAGCAGACTTAAAAGCTGATGGTTGTGCCACTGTTACCACGGCTGTTAAAGCTGACGGTTGCTCAGGAGAAAAAGTTGCGGCAAAAGCTGATGGCTGCTCTGGAGAGAAAGCAGTTACTGAAGTAGCAGGATGCTCTGGAGAAAAATCACCGACCCAGGCTTCAATGGTTGGTGAAAAAGCAAAGACTGCCTCATTGAAGGTTGAATAGTGTCGAAGTTAAAATGCTAAATGAACGCCGTTCCGTTGGAACGGCTTTTTTTTTGATTTTTAACGATTTGTAATGTAGCAGCATATTGATTTTTTTTCATATTTTGCACCGGTAAATTAAATTCAAAAATACAGATCATGAAAAAAATCATCATTGTTCTCATTTTGGCTGCTACCTATTCTTACTCTGTTACAGCCTCTGCTATTCAGTCAATCACTTCCGAAGTTAAGCAGGAAATGGTACTAACTGCTGAAGATGGCAAAAAGGCAACAGACGATAATGTTAAAAAAGACAACAAAAAAGCCAAAGCTACAGAGGCTAAGCCTGCTGCCTGCTGCGCTGCAAAAGAAGCAGCCAAACCGGCCTGCTCCGAAGTCCAGCAAAAAAGCTGTGCAGCATCAAAAGTCAGCTGCCCTGAAGAAGGCAAAAAAAATGAAAAGAAATAGTTCTTAAGAAAAAGGGTGCTTCAGGCACCCTTTTTTATTTAACTTTGCTTAATTATTGTAAAGATTCCACTACTCATTCTGCAAAGTAACAAATGAGATCACCTAAATCATTTCGCCTGCATATCGGAATTTTTGGCCGCAGAAACACGGGTAAATCAAGCTTGTTAAATGCTCTTACCCGGCAACAGGTTTCCATTGTTTCGGATGTTGCCGGAACCACAACCGATCCGGTGGAAAAGCCAATGGAACTGCTTCCCCTGGGTCCTGTACTTTTTATTGACACTGCCGGAATTGATGATGAAGGGGTGCTGGGTGAAAAAAGGGTAGCTAAAACCAAAACAGTGATTGACCGGACTGATTTAGGTGTTATTGTTACAAATTTTGAAACATGGGGTTCGTATGAACAGGTGCTGATTCATGAATTCACCAGCAGACAGATTCCCTTTGTAGTTATATTCAATAAAATAGATCTTCACACAGAGAATCCTGAAATAACATCTGCTCTGGATAAAAATAAAATTCCATATTTATTTGCCTCTGCCTTAATGGAAACAGGTATATCCGAATTCCGGCAATTATTATTGACTAATGCACCCTCCGGATTTATCGACAGGCCTTCAATAGCCGCCGACCTGGTAGGCCCGGGAGAAGCTGCTATCCTTGTTGTGCCCATCGACAAGGAAGCTCCAAAAGGCAGGCTTATTTTGCCCCAGGTACAAACCATACGCGACTTACTCGACAATGATTCGTTCTGTATGGTAGTTAAGGAACGTGAATTGAGGGAAGCTCTGTCAAGGTTGAACAAGCCTCCAAAACTTGTTGTAACCGACTCCCAGGCATTTTTAAAAGTTTCTGCCGATACACCATCAGGCATTCAGCTGACTTCTTTTTCCATATTATTCGCCCGCTTCCAGGGTGACCTGAATGTTATGGTTGAAGGCGCTATGGCCATCGACAAACTGAAAACAGGCAGCAAGGTACTTATTGCTGAGGCATGCTCACACCACCCAATAGGCGAAGACATTGGTACTGTTAAAATTCCAAGGTGGCTGACACAATATGTGGGTGGCAAACTTGAAATTGAATTCACAAGAGGTTACGATTTCCCTGAAAACATATCAGAATTTGAACTCATCATACATTGCGGTGCCTGCATGTGGAACCGCCGCACGATGCTCAGCCGGATCCTGAAAGCAAGGCAGGCCAATGTACCTTTAACAAATTATGGCTTAACAATAGCTTATTCCCTTGGAATCTTTGAAAGAGCACTTCAACCTTTTCCTTCAGCACTCAAAGTTTTCAGGGATAAAAAATTACAGAAATCAGTTTAATTCAGAGGAAGATTCACCACCAGGTTTTTGTCTCCCCTGACAAATGCAGTCAGCACTTCACATTCGAGGTTTTTAGTACCCACAGGCAATATTACTATTTGTGATGAACCGGGATATAACGTAACATTTGTCTTCCCCTCTTCCCACTCCAGCTGAAGCTCAAAATACAGGTCACTGTTGTTTTTCATTTCATAATACTCCCTGTTGTTTTTCGACAGAAACCGCGGGCCCATATCAATGCAGGCCATGAATAAATTCCTTACATGCTCCTCTTTCCCCGCAATGTATTTGCTTGCCCATGCAACTGTTCTTCCTGCAACAAGTGCTTCCCTGACTGATTCGGGTGTCCTATCCCTGGCAAAAACCAAAGTCATGGTCCGGTGAACATGGTCACCAAGTTTGTAATCGTGTTTAACCAGGTTGTGAATATCTGATGAACCCAGCACTGTTAAATTATGGTCTACACACCAGTCAAGTGCTTTTTTATGAAATCCGAATCCATTGAACACTTCAATTCCGTGCAGCATCCGATTACGTTTGAGTTCATCCACAAAATCGAGCCACTCATATGAACCTTCAATCTGATTGACTTTCCATCCCGGATGATTCCAGAAAATAAATGCATCCTGGGCAGAAGCTTTCTCCACTGCCTGCCGGTCTAAATCATTTGTTTGCCTGTCTGCAATATAGCCTGAAACATCATCTACAAAAATTGCATTAAAATGACCGGGAGGAGTATTCCTGGTTATTTCAGTGCCTTTAATCAGAACAATATTGTTTTCTGCAGCAGCATCCTTTACGAGTTCATAGGGCTTGTTGTGGTTAACATTCACATCTATCGAATGAGGAGTATACTCCACATGATCGGTAATGGATATTACATCCAATCCTTCCAGCCATGCTTCCTGTACCCTTACTGCCGGCCACACATGCCCGTCGGAAAATACAGTGTGCATATGAAAATCACACTTCAGTGCCTGATATCCTGAGAAGCCGGGTATCCTGATCAAATTCCGCCTGGGTGCATTCCTGAATTCATTCATTCGCATGACACCGTCATCGGACTGGCTAAAAGCCGGAACTGCACCTGCAATTATAAGAAAAAGAATGAGCTTTAGTTTTTTCATAATAGTTAAAGATTGATCAGGTTTTAATTAAGTTTTTTACTTCTTTCTGAAACGGGTAACAACCTTCGCATCCGAAACCGGGTTTCTTAGCGAAAGAACAAGTATTTCATTCTCCATCTCATACGTATAGTTTAATTCAGTTGCAACAATATCTGATACAATTTCTATCTTCAGAGAATCATCAAAAGCCTGCCAGGTACCTTCTTCAAATTCCATTCTCATATCAGGTGTGCGCATGTTAAAGTCCTGCCTGAAATCCCCATTCCTTTCAAATTTCATGTCCCAAATTGCCCCAGCATCACGCAATGTTTTTTCATTGCTTACCGGATTTCCTCCTGTACCTATAAGCCTGAACTCAATCAGTTCCCATGAACCAATAAGTTGTTTTGTACCTGAATTGGCACATCCCATAAGTAATACCAGTACAACTACAGAAAGAATTCTAAATTTCATGAATTTTAATTTTCAGTATGGTTACTGGCAAAGTTAAAAGAAATTCAATATCGAAATGTAGGTTTTAGAATCTTCTGCAAGCACCTTTTTTTCAAATTATTCTACTCTTCTGAAAAAGCAAAAAAATCTGATTGCCCCATTTGACTCTTTTTTTAATAACCGGAGGTTTCCCTTAACCACTGCAAACTGAACCTCTTCATATTCTCCGGTATTCACCGGATGGAAGAGTTTTAAATAATTTGCTGAAACCGACCATTTGCAATTTTTTATTCCGTTAAAAATTTTAACCGGAACATTTGATTCCTGTGTAAATTGTCCATCACGGCTTATTGCAATCTCCCAACCAACATGATCAACCTTCAACGCTTCCTCTTTAACATGAATTAACTGGCCCTCCGGTTCATGGTAAAATTCGTATAACTGCCATCTGCCAGGCACCTGACGTGAAGGCCGGGTAAACATTTCTGTAGACTTAAGCCAGTTCAGGAACAAAGTAAAAGCTGATGTTTTCTTCATAATATCAGACCAATCTTTTTTATAGACAGGTCGAACACAAAAAAGTTTAACCACATCATCAGCTCATTTCCAACGATGGTATCTCTTAATGATTAAATCTGATTAACCCATCATGAATTCGGCCATAATTTTTAAGTTGAGAAAAAATAAAAGAATTAATTTTAACCCACATACAGCAATTGCATCTGGTCAAAAAAAATTTTTAACACATAAATAAAAAATCAAATAATATGGAAGAAGTTATTACATCCGACTTTTGGAAAGATCTTTATGCAAGCGGACAAAAGTGGGTTATTACAGAATTGCCTGGCTTAATCATCATCATAATAGTCCTGTTTGTTGCATTCCGGATCATATCATTTATCCTGAACAAACTTAAAAAGACTCTCATTCACAGAGCAGAAAAAAACGAAAAGGAAAATCTGCCCGAAATAGAAAAACGTATAAAAACATTAATTGGGATTGTCAGCGGCATAGCATCTATTATATTGTGGTCAGTTTTTATTATGATCGCTTTAAAAAAGTTTGGGGTTGAAATTGCCCCCATTCTGGCAAGCGCAGGGATTGTAGGTCTGGCAGTAGGTTTCGGGGCCCAGGAACTGGTAAGGGATTTCCTTTCCGGCTTCTTTATTTTACTTGAAGATCAGGTCAGGGCCGGTGATGTTGCTATTATAAACGGCACAGGCGGTTCGGTTGAAAAAGTAGAACTCAGGACCATCACACTTCGTGATTTTGCAGGAGTTGTTCACATATTCCAAAATGGAAAAATAAACACATTGGCAAACATGACGAAAGAATGGTCGGCAATGGTTTTTGATCATAGGATTTCCTATAAGGAAGATGTTGACAATGTGATGAGAGTAATGAGGGAAGTTGGAGCTGATCTGCAAAATGATGAACTTTTCAGTGCCAGCATTCTTGAGCCACTCGAAATTTTCGGAATTGATAGATTTGACGACAGTGCCCTGATCATTAAAGCACGTTTTAAAACCAAACCCATCCAGCAATGGGCTGTAGGACGTGAGTATCGCAGGCGTTTGAAAATCGCCTTCGATAAAAACAATATAGAAATTCCATTCCCGCATACCACTGTTTACTGGGGAGAGGAAATAAATCCCCTGCAATTGTCTATTAAAGATGCTTCTGTAAAAAATGAAGAGTAACTAAAGTCAGTATAATGGTTAATTAAAAGCCCCCGAGGAAGGGGTAAGACGCTCTTCAGCAGCATCCTGCCATACTTGTACTGTTTTAAAGTACCGTTTCGGGGGTTTTAGGGGGTCGTATAACAGAATCTGGTTTAGAATTTCCTATATTATTTTAAACCTGACTGTAACCATATTTTATAAGGGACTTGTTTCTTGAGGCTGACCATCCTGAAACTTAAACATTCGATTCTGTTTTGGCAGTGTATTACATGACTGGTAAAAATGAAGTTAATAATTGTTAACCATTCATATTCAAAAAGATCTGCACTACCACCTGATACCTCAGCTGATTTATTATTTTGTATATTTGCCCAAAATTCAAATCCGGTACTTCAGGATCATGTTGTTTTTTACAATTTCTTAATATACATCCCTATATGTAACAAGCTGATTTTGATGGATTGGACTTTGTTTAAAACGGTATGGTACATAGGATTAGTTTCAGGAATGAAAAAATAGCATTACCTTAGCGCACCTGTTTTTAAAATTTTTTCTTAACAATTATAAATTACTATTTATGGCAAAACATGTATATACCTTTGGAGCAGGAAAAGCTGAAGGTAAAGCTGACATGAAAAACCTTTTGGGTGGCAAAGGTGCAAACCTTGCTGAGATGAATTTGATCGGGGTACCGGTTCCTCCGGGATTTACCATTACTACCGAAGTCTGTACCATGTACAATGAACAGGGTCAGCAAAAGACCTTTGATTTGATTAAACCTGAAGTAGAAAAAGCAGTAGCATTGGTTGAAGAACTTACCGGCACTACATTTGGTGATAAAGACAATCCTTGTCTTATGTCCGTACGTTCAGGTGCCCGGGCATCCATGCCAGGTATGATGGATACTGTGCTTAATCTTGGTATGAATGATGATGCCGTTGAAGGAATTTCAAAAAAATCAGGCAATCCACGATTTGCATGGGACTCATACAGGCGTTTCGTGCAAATGTACGGTGATGTGGTTATGGATATGAAACCTGCCAGCAAGGAAGAGCATGATCCTTTTGAAGAAATCATTGATGAGTTAAAACAGGAAAAAGGAATCCAGCTTGATACCGAATTCACTACCGAAGACCTTCAGGAACTTGTAAGACGTTTTAAAGCTGCCGTTAAAAAAGTTACAGGCAAAGATTTCCCCACCGACCCATGGGAACAACTATGGGGTTCAATTGCTGCTGTATTTAACAGCTGGAATAATCCAAGAGCTACCTATTACCGCCGCATGGAGCAAATTCCTGATGAATGGGGAACAGCAGTCAACGTACAGGCAATGGTTTTCGGAAATATGGGAAAATCTTCAGGAACTGGAGTTGCCTTTACACGTGATGCCGCTACCGGTGAAGACATTTTTAACGGTGAATATCTGATCGATGCACAAGGTGAAGATGTTGTTGCCGGTATTCGTACACCACAGGATGTCACCCTCGCAGGATCAAGAAAATGGGCTGAATTGCAGGGAGTCAGTGAAGAAGACAGAGCTGCAAACTATCCTTCTCTGGAAGAAGCAATGCCCGAAATATACAGGCAGCTGGTTGAAACCCAACAGAAGCTTGAAGATCATTATAAAGATATGCAGGACATCGAATTTACTATCCAGGAAGGCAAATTGTGGTTGCTGCAAACCCGTAATGGCAAACGCACAGGTGCAGCCATGGTAAAAATTGCTGTCGACCTTCTTGAGTCAGGTTCTATCGATGAAAAAACAGCTCTGAACCGGATTGATGCCAACAAACTGGATGAACTGCTTCACCCGATATTTGAACCTTCAGCACTTAAATCAGCAAAACTTCTTGCCAAAGGCTTGCCGGCATCACCTGGTGCTGCCACCGGACAGGTTGTATTTTTTGCCGACGAGGCTGCCAATTATCCTGCTTCCATACTTGTACGTGTTGAAACATCGCCGGAAGATCTCGAAGGTATGCACATTGCAAGAGGCATCCTGACTGCACGTGGTGGTATGACTTCTCATGCTGCTGTTGTTGCCCGTGGAATGGGTAAATGTTGTGTTTCAGGCGCAGGTGCTGTAAAAATCAATTACAAAACCCGCGTCATGACCATCGAAGGGAAAGAATTCAAAGAAGGCGACTGGATTTCTCTCGATGGCTCTACCGGAAAAGTGTATGAAGGTAAAATCACCACCAAAAATCCGGAAATGAGCGGCGACTTTGCCAAAATCATGAACCTGGCAGAAAAATTCGCCCGCATGAAAGTCCGTACCAATGCTGACACACCCAACGATGCACAAATAGCACGTAAATTTGGTGCAGAGGGAATTGGTCTGTGCCGTACAGAACACATGTTCTTCGAAGGTGAAAGAATCAAAGCCATGCGTGAAATGATTCTTTCAAAAACAGAAAATGAACGTCGTAAGGCTCTTGAGAAACTGCTGCCTTATCAAAGGGCCGATTTCGAAGGAATCCTGGAAGCAATGGCAGGTTATGGTGTTACCATCCGCCTTCTTGACCCACCATTACATGAATTTGTTCCGCACGAAGAAGCCAACCAGCAGGAAATGGCCAATGAAATGGGAATCTCTGCACAGGAGGTAAAAGCTCTTGTTGACGACCTGCATGAGTTTAACCCAATGCTTGGCCACAGAGGTTGCCGTTTAGGAAATACCTATCCTGAAATTACAGAAATGCAGGCCCGTGCAATTATTGAAGCCGCTGTAAACCTGAAACAAAAAGGTGTGGATGCACGTCCTGAAATCATGGTCCCACTGATTGGTACGCTGAAGGAATATAAACTTCAGGCTGACATCATCAACGAAACAGCTAAAAAAGTGTTTGAAGAAAAAGGTACTGAAGTTGATTACCTGGTAGGAACGATGATTGAAGTTCCGCGTGCCGCACTTACTGCTGATAAAGTTGCCGAAGTTGCTGAATTTTTCTCTTTCGGAACCAACGACCTTACCCAGATGACCTTCGGATATTCCCGTGATGATGCCGGCAAATTCCTGCCTGTATATATTGAAAAAGGAATTCTGAAAAACGACCCGTTCCAGATCCTGGATCAGGAAGGCGTAGGACAACTTGTAAGGATGGGTGTTGAGAAAGGAAGAAGTTCAAAACCTGACCTGAAAGTTGGTATCTGCGGTGAACACGGCGGAGAACCTTCTTCAGTAAAATTCTGCGACAGCGTTGGAATGGACTACGTAAGTTGTTCACCATACCGTGTACCAATTGCACGTGTTGCTGCTGCCCAGGCTAACATTAAATAATCGGGTAAATATCAGTCTTATATAAAAGCTGTCCTTTCCGGGACAGCTTTTTTTATGCGTAAAATTACGCAATTGGAATAGGTAAAAATACGTATGTCGTTATAGGTGTTTTTACGTTTTTTATACAGGTAAAAACACTCTTTCAAACAAATATTTTATTGCAGATATTTGTAAAAGAAGAAAAGAAAAAAGATAATTGAAAATGCAGGATACTGACAAAAAATATTACCCCATTCATTATTCCGGGATACTTAGACACACGGGGATCGGCCTTTCCAGCATATCAGCAGCATGAACTCTTCCAGAAGCACGTTCTCTCCACCTTTGAAATGCTGCTGAAATACAGGCTGAAAATTCAAACCTTGGGGGTTCTTTACAGAACCCCTTTTTTTTATATAAAAACCAGCTTGTTCTTTATCGCATATACTACCAGTCCGGCACTGTTTTTACAATTGGTTTTTTCAAGCAACTTCCTTCTGAACCCTTCTACGGTGCGTGAACTTATTTCAAGTTTCTCCGCAATTTCCAAACCTGTATATTCTTTACAAATCAGGTTGAGCACTTCCATCTCCCTGTCAGTCAAATCAGGTAACTGTTGCACCCTTGTCTGCCTGTGTTTAACGTTCTTGAGCAGCAACTGAGAGATTTCCTTTGGAAAGTAAAAATCATTTTTCAATACAAGCTTTATTGCTTCTTCCAGTTCTTCAGGATCGGCATTCTTCATCAGGTAACCGTTCACTCCTTCTGAAATCAGGTGAAGCATGATCTGCTCATCAGCTTCCATTGTAATAATCAGAACTTTCTGCTGCGGATATTTTTTCCTGATCTGCTGATGTGCTTCAATCCCATCCATTACCGGCATTTGAATATCCAGAAGAACAACATCCGGCCTTGGCCTGGTTTCTTTCAGAAGATCCAGAAGTTCCACACCATTTTCTGCTTCATATACTTTGTTCACAAAACTGAAATCCTCCAACAGAGCCTTAATCCCTTTTCTAAATAATTTGTGATCATCGGCAATAACAATGTTAGTGGAATTATTCATTTCACTTTAATTTAACGATTTTAGGAAAATTACTGCTGAAGTACCCTTTCCGGGTGCGGAGCGGAGTTTAATCCGTGCATTAAGTATCTGGGCCCGGCTTTCAAGGTTCTTTAAACCCAGTCCGGCTTTACCATTGTCCTGCAAATTAAAACCCACTCCATTATCACTGACTGAAACAGCAAGTCCCGCAGGGCTAAACCTCAATTTGATATCAATGCGGCTTGCCTGTGCATGTTTAAGGGCATTATTAAGCAATTCCTGTATAATTCTGAAAATGGCCATTTCTTTCTTACCATCAAAACGATACTCATGATCCGTTTTCCATATTACAACCTCCACCTGGTCGCCTTTGTTTACCCAATTTACGAGTTCTTCAACTGCGGCAGGTAATCCAAGTTTCTCAAGGGAAGGAGGAAGCAACGCTCTTGAAATCCTTCTGACCTGCAGAATAACCTCATCCAGATACGACTTTGTTTCACTGGCAATCTCTTTCGATGCCGTGGTATCAGACTTTCTTTCAACCATGGCAATGTTCAGTTTAACCACTGAAAGCATGGCTCCTACTTCATCATGTAAATCCTGGGCAATACGTTTTCTCTCTTTTTCCTGTGAAAGCACCGTATTTTGAAGAATCTCCTCCTGCTGCCGCGTTTTGATCTTGTTTATCTCCAGCTCCTTTTTCAGGAGTCGTTTCTGGTAGGTGGTAAAAAAGAGAAAAATAGCCCCGGCAAGAATGGCCATGCCAAAGGTGCCGACAAAATAAACAAGAACAATTTCAGTACTTTCTCCCATCGGAATATTCCAGTTTTGTTTTGACGGTTACGAAAATACTTAACAAAAATGAATTATCTGTATTTAAAAATTTAATTCGACCCCAGGTAAAAAAATGAATTTATTCACCCATCTGTATGATTCCAACGGTATCCAATTTTCTGGAAGTATTTTTATAGCAGTCAGATTCGTTATCGAACCATTTAAAATGACGGATTCCTTCACTTTTATGTTAGCCGATCCCTATTTAAAAAGTATCAGCAGATGCAGAAAATATTCACATTTTTAATCTGCTCCTGAATAAATTAACATTACACCTGGAAGATACCATGCCTATACATGGTCCAGATTAAATTCAATTATTACTGTACCTGGTATAGACATAATATCCATTTAGAATGATGATTGAATAATATGCAAAAGATTCAGAAATACGGAAGCAAGACATTGGGTTTTAACAGGAAACATTTGAAAAACCAGGCATCAGTTTATGGTAACCAACTTTAATATATGAAGGGGATAAAGAGCCTTACTAAAAAAGGGCAGCTCTTCAGCCACCCTTTAATTAACCCCCAAACACACAAGCAATACAGAACGTATTGCCTTGTAAAGTTAACAATATTTTATTTATCTGCTACTTTAGCTTCTATTAAGTTAAAATTGCTCAATAACTAATTGAGTGTGAATTCCTTTTTTTGCAGCAGTCTGTAAATTGTTGATTTTCCTATACCCAGTTTTTTCGCAACAAGTCTTACGTTTTGATTATATTTATTCAGGAAGTGCTTGATGATATCAAAGTTATATTCCTCCAAAGATTTTTCCATGGATAGCAGGTTCTGTACATTTTCATCCACACTCATATTCAGATGCGTTGGCTTGATTTTATCTCCGTTTGTCATAACGCAGGCAAGTTCCATTACAGCCTTCAGTTCGCGGATGTTCCCAGGATAATGATATGTTCTGAGCAGTTGTTTTGCCTCATCAGTAATATTTTTGGGATTCATGTTGTTTTCCTTGCAGAACTCATTGACAAAATGTTTTGCAAGAAGAATAATATCGTTTCCACGCTGCCGCAAAGGAGGCAATTCTATGGGGAGGCCGAGCAGCCTGTAGTACAGGTCCTGCCTGAACTTTCCCTCATTAACCAGGGTTGCAAGATTTTTATGTGTAGCTGTGAGTATTCTAACATCGAGCGTAATGGTTTCAGTTCCTCCCAGCCTTACAAGTTCACGTTCCTGGATTACACGGAGTAGCTTTGCCTGTATATTCAGGTCGAGATCGGCAATTTCATCAAGAAACAAAGTACCATGATTTGCCTGTTCAAACTTTCCGGGCTTTCTAAAATCAGCACCTGTGAAAGCTCCTTTTTCATGGCCGAACAATTCACTTTCCACCAGTCCTTCTGGTATGGCAGAAACGTTTACCGCAATAAATGGTTTTGAACTGCGGGCTGAATTATAATGAATTCCCTTTGCAACAAGTTCCTTACCTGTTCCTGTTTCACCACTGATGGATACAGAAATATTTGTCTGAACAGCTTTCTCCATGAGGCCAAAAACATGATCTATTTCCCTGCTGTTGCCTTTGATCAGTTTCCTGAAACTGAAATGCTCCCTGACAGCATCTTTTAACCGGGAATTTTCCTGTTTAAGCTGATCGGAATCATAAATGTTTTTAATAATGTTCGTAAGTTTTTCCCTCGTATCCGGGGCCTTCATAATATAATCGTAGGCACCATCCTTCATCAGGTCGATGGCAGTGCTGATACTCTCCTGTGCTGATATAATTATCACATGAGAATTGGGTGATTTTTTCTGGATTTCCTTAAGCACCTCATGGCCTGTCATATCAGGAAGTGTGTAGTCGAGTGTTATTACATCAGGTTGTTCTTCAAGGCTTGCAATGCAATCCCGCCCGTTATAAAAAACCTTCACCTGATAATGATTGTCAATAAGCTGCTTTTTTAATACCTGGGAATAAAGTTTATTATCTTCTACAATGAAAACCTTGTAGGCAAGATGATTCCTTGGATTGGTCATTTCCGGTTAAATTAAGTTGATCGTCCATTTAATAAAAACGTACCAAATTAGGAATATTTTTGAAATTTGATCTCGTTTTGAAACAATTTTGCATAAATAAATCATAATCCGGTTAATCAAATGTTTCATGATGGCCATTCAACTGACCTGAACAGTCTTATGGAAAATTCATCCCTGATCAACTACAGTTCAAAAAGAAAATGTTCATTTTAATCAAATTAAGGGTATGCAATTCACGAAAAAACTTCATATTTTTGGAACAAAACCAGGTTTGTAAAATGAGCATGGTTCAGTAGTCGAAAGACAGAAGAAAATTATCAGGCTCGTTCTTTCCGGCCACCTAAAAATTAATTAATCACAGATGAAATACAAGGCATTCCATAAACTTTCATACGGATTGTACCTGGTTACTACACGTACAGGAGACAGTAATTACGGATATATTGGGAATACGGTTTTCCAGGTTACTTCTGAACCTTCCCAATTAGCCATCAGCTGCAGTAAAAAAAATATTACGACTGATAAAATCCTTGAGAGCAAAATCTTTACAGTTTCTGTTCTGGCAAAAAATGCCAGTACATCGCTTATTGGAACATTCGGATTTATGTCGGGCGAAGAGATCAACAAGTTTCAGAACATAAACACCACTACTGCAGCAACAGGGGCTCCCGTAGTTTTGGATTCAACTGTTGCATGGTTTGATTGTAAGGTTACCTCCAGCCTTGACCTTGGATCACATATCCTCATTGTGGGTGAAGTGCAGGAAAGTGGCATTGTTTCTGATGAAGAGCCACTGACATATGCATGGTACAGGGAGAAATATAAAATGCTTTCGCCAAAAAATTCACCTACCTATATTGACAAAAAAAGGCTGAAACAGGAAGAAGATGCAGATAAGCAACAGGATTCCGTAACTGAAGAGGTACAAAAGGAAGAAGCAAATATGGATATTTATACCTGCACCGTTTGCGGGTACCAATATAATCCCGAAGATGGAGATCCAACCGCAGACATTCCACCCGGTACTCCGTTTGCTGACTTACCCGAAGATTATCGGTGCCCGATCTGCAATGCAGGGAAAGAGTACTTTACAAAAACTTAACAAAAGCAGCAGGAAAATCCTGCTGCCTTTATAAAATTTTATGAGTTCCGTCGCAAAAAGGTTTATTTTTCGATTGCTTGCACATGCATAGCCAGGCATCTTTTCTTTCGTCAATTTTAAATGACAACGAAAACAAACCTGTACCTTTGTGAGAACTGTCACAAAACGGTTGATTCTTACTCCTTCCGCAGGCACACCAGAAATAGATGCCAGGCTCCAGAGTAACCAGTTTGGGAACTTTCGCAGCTTGAATAGGTTTTTCCATCATGAATCAGTTTAACTTTTAATTTAATCTGCAATCCTGTATGCGACTATTCTGTTATCAAAAAAAGTAGGTACCAGCACCAGGTTATGCTTTTTTGAAAAATCAAGGTCGGCAGTATTGATTTCCTTTTCCGTTGTATCCAGGAGTTTTACATTTTTACCATCCCTATGGATAAATATCCGGCCAGGCCAGTTTGAGAATATAAATTCCCCTTTATTGGTTTTTTCGAGACCGTCAACACCACCAGCTTCAGAAATGATCATTTTTAACTCTTTGGTTTTCACATCAACTTCATAAATATTGTTATCACCTATAAATAGTTTGCCCCCCTCAGTAAACAGGCCATTGGGATTTTCAAGAGGACTGCCTTCCATCCAAACGGTGAATTTTCCATCGATTAATGCATGAATTTTTGCTGTCCGGGTATCAGAAACAAAAACAATTCCATTGCCGCAAACAGCTACATCATTTAAAAAGACAGCACCGGGAGCATCATATTTTTGCAGCACTTTACCTGATTTGATATCGATTTCCACAAGCTGGTCGATATCGGATACATACAACTTCCCCTCCTTCAAAGCCATCCCTTTAGGGGCATTCAGGTTTTTAACCCATTCAAGTGTCTTTTCGCTGCCATCAGAATTCAAAATGCTGATAAAACCACTTCCGTTTTTTTCGGAAGGATCTCCATTTATATTGGCTACATACATTACATCACGGTCCTCATCAAACAGAACAGATTCGGGTGTCCGGAGATCCACCTTCGTTTCCCATACCTTTTCAAGTTTCTGCGCATTTACAGGAGCTGAAACTATTAAGGCTGCAAATACCATTACGATCAGAATTGCTTTCATAATTTGGACTTTAAAATTTATTAATAAAAAGTTACCACTTAAAAGAAACTATTGCAAGATATTGTTCATATAATCCCATAAAACTTTATAAATTGAACAAAAAAAAGCACATGAATAAATTATTTGCAGTTTTAGTGTTGTTCACCCTGTTATTCAGCTTACAAGCTCAGGAGAGAAATGACGGATATATATATACTGGCACTTTCACTTCAGAAGGAGCAGAAGGCATATACCTTTTGAGCTTCAGTAAGACGTCGGGAAACATTGTCCTGCGACAGGTATTCAAGGGTATAGATAATCCATCGTTTATAAAAATCACACCTGACAAAAAATTTCTTTTTGCAGTAACCAGACCTGAAACAGCCATTGAAGAATCGGGCGGATTCGTCCAGTCATGGCTTATAAAAGATAATGGCCAGCTTCAGTTTATCAACAAGCAGGTATCTCATGGAGCAGACCCATGCCATATCGATGTATCGGCAGACGGGAAATACGTTGCTATTGCTACATACGGAGGAGGGACTGTTTCGTTATATGAAGTTGAACAGGACGGCAGCCTTAAGCCTGCAGCGTCAACCATTGTGAATGAAGGTTCGGGTCCCAACCTTTCAAGGCAAAAAGCTCCCCATGCCCATTCAATAAAATTTCACCCTGATGGAAATACGCTTTTTAGTGCAGATCTGGGTACAGACCAATTGAATATTCTGAATCTGAAGGGCAATCAACTAAAGCCTGCCCGGCAGTCGCATATTAAACTGGCACCTGGAGCAGGACCCCGTCATTTTACCTTTCACCCCAACGGGAAAACCATTTATGTAATCAATGAATTGAACTCAACGATTACAGTAGTGGAGAAAAAAGGAAGTAAATGGAATACAGTACAAACAATTTCTACTTTGCCCGTTGATTTTACAGGAACGAATTATTGTGCTGACATTCATATTTCACCTGACGGGCGTTTTGTTTATGGGTCCAACCGTGGGCATAATTCCATAGCAGTATTTAGAAACGATGAAGGTACCAACCAACTTGAATGGATAACATCGGTTTCAACCCAGGGCGACTGGCCCCGTAACTTCACCTTTAGCCCCGATGGACAATTTCTACTGGTTGCCAATCAGCGAAGCAACAACATCACGGTATTTCGTATGGATGAAAATGGCACTCCCATTTTTACAGGTAACGAAGTTAAAATTCCTGCCCCGGTATGCCTTGAATTTCAATAATTATCTAGCTGAACTTATTGCTTATCAGTCGGATAAATTCTTCACGTGTTGCAGTTTTTTGGAAGGCACCCGTGAAATCAGAAGTCGTGGTAATGGAGTGTTGTTTTTGGATGCCTCTCATCTGCATGCACAAATGCTGGGCTTCAATGACAACAGCCACACCAAGTGGTTTAAGCGTATCCTGAATGCATTCCTTTATCTGAAGGGTCAATCTCTCCTGAAGTTGTAAACGGCGTGCAAAGACATCTACTACCCGGGCAATTTTGCTTAACCCGGTAACAATACCATTAGGGATATAGGCAACATGTGCTTTCCCGAAAAAAGGCAGCAAATGATGCTCGCATAAGGAATAAATTTCAATGTCCTTTACGATGACCATCTGACGGTAATCTTCGCGGAAGATTGCAGATTTTAATATCTCAACCGGATCGGTTTTATAACCCTGCAGCAGAAACTGCATGGCTTTGGCTATACGTTCAGGAGTCTTGTTCAAACCTTCCCGTGATATATCCTCGCCTAACAGGCTTAAAATGTTCTGATAGTTTTGTGATAGTTCCAGGGTAACATTTTCGTCGAATGTTTCAATTCTTTCGTACCCATTGCTGCTGATTTTACGGGAACACATGATAATTTGCTTTTATTTCATACAAAGATCACCTTTTTTTTATAAAACCAAATGATATCATTTTGTGTTTTCATTTTTCAACATTTAATTCATGATGAAGCAACCAATTCACACAAAATATTATCTATTATTGTTGGAGATGTATTCAAACCTAAAGATGAAGGATGAAAATAAAATTTTTATTCCTGATTGGGCAATAAAAATGCCTGAAAGTAGTTTTTCAATTGACCAGACTGCCGTGATGTGTTTTTTTAAAGAACATGGCATATAAACCGCTTTGAAAATATGATAGTAATAACAGGAGCTGCCGGATTCATTGGCAGTTATTTAGTTGGAAAATTAAACCAGGCCGGTTATAATGATCTGGTTCTGGTTGATCGTTTCGATGATCCCTCTAAAGATCTCAATCTTTTTAAGAAAAAATACAAGAAATTTATTGACAGGGATAAATTTTTTAAGTGGCTGATAAGCAATTCCGATGATGTGGAATTTATTTTTCATTTAGGTGCTCGTACTGACACAGTAGGCCAGGAGCCGGAATTGTACCAGCAGCTCAATCTGATTTACTCACAAAGGTTGTGGAATATATGCTCTGAGATCCAGGTTCCGTTGCTTTACGCCTCTTCAGCAGCAACTTATGGAAATGGTGAATGTGGATTCTCCGATTCGCACAGTAACGTATCAAATCTCCGGCCTCTTAATCTGTACGGATGGTCGAAACATGATTTCGATGTATGGGCACTTAAACAGGTCAGAACTCCTCCCTTTTGGACCGGTTTAAAGTTTTTCAATGTATATGGACCCAATGAATATCATAAGGGAAGAATGGCATCAGTGGTGTTGCATGCATATGAAACGATCAGGAAAAACGGAAAAATGAAGTTATTCAGGTCACACCACAAGGATTACAGAGATGGAGAGCAAAGCCGTGATTTCATATTTGTGGAAGATATTGCAGATGTAATGCTTTACTTTTTACATCACCAGGAGAATTCAGGTATCTATAATGTGGGAACAGGAAAGGCCCGCTCTTTTCTTGATCTGACAACGGCTGTATTCAACAGCATGAAATTAAATCCTGAAATATCGTTTATTGATACACCGGTCGATTTAAGAGGGCGATATCAGTATTTTACGGAAGCAGAAATTCAAAAACTGCGTGATGCAGGTTATACCAGGCCTTTTACCAGCCTTGAGGAGGGAGTTGATACATATGTAGGAAAGTACCTCGTTCCTGAGATGTGCTATTAAAAAAAAAATCCTGACCTTTTACAGACCAGGATGTTTCAGCTTACAAGAAGCTAAGTTTCTTTGATTCGAGAAATTTCTCGAGAAATACAAGCAGCGATGCTGCGATAAAAATTCCGGCGATACTTGCAGGAAGTACATCCAGTTTTTCAAAAATCGACCGGTAACCAGCCATAAAATTTGTTGAATCAATATCAGGCAATATTCCGGTAGCTGAACCGGCAGCAGTTGAACCCGTTGAAAGAAAAACCATAACAGCAATCAAAACTCCGAAAAGTGCAAGTATAATCCAGAATCCCCTTCCCAGCAAAGGTTCGGCTTTCACCTTTTCCACAACAGATTCTTCCTGAAAAATACGGTTCATCACCTGCATGGAAAAATCCTTTCCAGGTGATTCCAGTTTCACATTTTTCAGAAACATTTTTAATTCCCTATCGTTTTCAAAAGTTCTCATCACTTTTATTTTTAAACCGTTACATTATTGTATGTATATCTTCCTTCAACATTTCATTTAATATCGTATAAAGCTTCTTTCTTGCCCTGTGGAGCTTTACTTTTGCATTGCTCTCTGATAACCCGGTAACATGACTGATTTCTTCAATTGACTGGTCTTTGAAATAATACAAAAGTACCAGGGTATATTCATCCTGCGGGAGCTGTTCCAGTGCTGCCTTTACAAACTTCTCCCTGTTTTCTTCCGGTATGCCATCAAGATTCATTTCCTCCGCCTCATCGCGGATCTGGATATCCTCTGTGGATACGAAGTGATTCTTCTTTTTCCTGATTTCAGAAATACATGTATTATATGTAATCCTGTACAACCAGGTTGAAAATTTGGCATTACCCTTGAACGAATTCAGGGATTTATAAGCTTTTATAAAACTCTCCTGCGCCATTTCTTCGGCATCTTCACGATTTCTAAGAACTTTCATTGCAATGGAAAATACAATATCCTGATATTTTTCAACGATATAGGAAAAGTAATTGGTCTGCCCCTGAATAACCTTTTCTATATAATAAAGATCGTCTTTATTTTCCATCTGCTACTTTGACGAGAATTTGATCAACCGGTTACAAATTTATTTAAAAGAATTTCCAAATAAAAATGTAACCGATTAAAAAACCGTGCGTCCAAAGAGCAGAAATAAAAAATAACAATTTAAAAATTAAAAGCCATGGAAGGAATATTTGTACCAATCGGATTTTTTTTGGCATTGTTCGCAATCCTGTATGTGTACTGGACAACCAGGACAAGGGAGAGACTTGCCTTAATAGACAAAGGAGCTGATGCCAGCATTTTCAAAACAGATTCATCAAAGTATGCATTACTTAAGTGGGGAATCTTTTTAATAGGTTTATCAGCAGGTGTAATCAGTGGGTTTGCTCTTTCAAGGGTGGTAAACGAAGTTGTTGCCTTTTTCACAATGATCTTTTTCTTCGGAGGAGTTGGGCTCATCGTAGCACACTATATTACCTATAATCTATCTGAAAAGAGATAATAAGTTGCCACAACAGATGAGGGGAAACGGATTTGATGAACAAGTCCGTTTTTTATTTGCTGTAAAAGTCGATTTTCCTGTTGATTGCATCGATACATACAGGACAAAACTGTTTTGCATCATTGCTCTTCATCCGGCAGTCGATATAAGGACTATAAATACCTTTCGCAGTGTAACCTCCCCCTTCGTAAGCGCCAACCGTGGTTGCATATTCATGTGCTCTAGGTGTAGGGATTGGAGTAGAAGATGCCACCATGGTTTTCCATTTTTTACTAAAATCGACAAGTGTAGTCAAGTTGGGTTCCCAGGGTTCAGTTTCAGGATTATAAAAATTTTCATACGCCACCTCCGAATTATAATATTCATCACCCAGTCCGGCAAAGCCATGTCCAAATTCATGCACAAAAACCTCTTTTGTAAGAGAATGTCCCGATGTACAGATATTCAGAAAATTGTAAATACCTCCCCCTCCGTACCTTTCGGTATTAACAAGAACATAAATCTGATCATAGGGAACAGTTGCTGCAGCATCATAAACCGATTTCATATCGCTGGTTGTAAGATACCTCGAAACATCGAAAGTATAGAAAGTAGAATTAAACATGGTGTTTTTATAGGTGTTTTCTCCCGGCACATCTGTACCGGAATCCGTGGAAGGTGTTAAAACAGCCCTGACATTGAAATTTTCTTTTCGTGACTTAAATGGTTCTTCCTGGAACAAATAACCTGTAACTCGGCGGGCATCATCTAAAAAATTATTCAATTCTTCTTTTGTATAACCCTCTGCCAGGATAACGAGATCTACCTTTTCTTCAGGATTACCGTATTCTTGAATTACCTCGGTGGGAAATGGAAAAGGTTTTTCTTTTAAAATAAAATAATCCTCCGGGTCTATGGTCATGGAAAAGATGGATTTAAAATCTCCTTCCCACTTCCTGATTTCAATTTCAAGGATTACTTTGTGTTTGGGGAATGGAAAAAACACTGCCTGGTAAAATGACCTGTTCATTTTTTTTGCATCAGCGGTAGTTTGCCACTCCTGGAAAAGCGTAGAAAAACCACTGGAGAAAATAAGCTCGCGGGATTCAGCATCCAAAACCCGAAATCTGTAAGTTCCGTAATTGAAAGTATCGATCAGATTCACTAATGAGCCCGCCCAATATGGCTCCTGTTTCATTTGTTGAGGAAAGACTGCAGACTCTGTTGAATTTCCTGCAAGCACAAAGTCAAATCGTAAAGTTTTTTTGGTAAAAAACTGTTCAAATAAAGGTTGTGCAGTTGAAAAAACCGGCACAAGCAAACACAGAAGTATTAACTTTTTCATGCTGAACCCATTTAAAAGAGGCTTAAAATTAAAATATTCCCGGACAATAAATAAACCAGCGGGCAGATCATAAATAATTAAATCATCCTGAGAAAACGACGGAAGATGAGAAAAATCATCTTTTCAGTTTTATCACTTAGGAATTCATCACAAGTTTAAAATTCTATTTACTTAATTTTCACTATAAAAGGTAGTTTTACAGAAATTTAAATGTTATATAGCATCACACATTTATAATTGTAATTTTTTTCTACTTTTGCTTTATAATTTGAAACAGAAAGCATAAGAAGAATGGATAAATCAGATTACCTCGAGCAGGCTGCAGATATAGACCAACTGGACGAAAAAATCCTAAAACTTATAACAAAAAATGCCCGGATTCCATTTTTAGAAGTAGCAAGGGAATGCGGAGTTTCAGGAGCTGCCATTCACCAGCGGGTACAACGGCTTTTCAATATTGGAGTGGTAACAGGAAGTGAATTTATTGTCAATCCACAGAAACTGGGATACAATACATGTGCGTATATGGGTATATATCTTGAAAAAGCGAAGTATCACACACAGGTTGTTGCCGCCATGAGGGATATTCCTGAAATAGTGGAGTGCCACTATACCACCGGACAATATGCCATTTTTATTAAAATTCAGACTAAAACCAATAAGCATCTTAAAAAAATTATTGATGAAAAGCTTCAGGAAATTGAAGGTATAGCCCGGACAGAAACCTTTGTTTCCCTTGAAATGGATTTTAAGCGGCAGGTGCCTGTTCAGTAAAAATGCCGGATCACAACCGGCATTTTTACTGTATGTCTATTTAATAAAACTCCATGGAGGTAAAATATCTTGTTTTTCCTACATTTGAAGAAAAAAATAAACTATGGCTTTAAAAAACAGCTTAGATGATATTGATCTGAAAATTTTGGACATTATTACACAAAACGCAAGGATTCCATTTAAGGATGTTGCCAATGAAGTTGGTATTTCCAGGGCCGCAGTTCATCAGAGGGTGAACCGGATGATTGAACTGGAGGTCATCATCGGCTCAGGATACCATATCAATCCAAACAAGGTAGATTATAAAACATGCAGTTATATTGGTATATTTTTAGAAAAAGGAGGGCTTTTCAGTGAGGTGGTTGAAAAACTTAAGCTCATTCCCGAAATCGTGGAATGTCATTATACAACAGGGCAATATGCCATTTTCATTAAGGTATATGCGAGGGACAACGAGCACTTAAAGAGTATTTTAAGTTATCAGATTCAAAAGATTCAGGGGATTTCAAGTACCGAAACCTTTATTTCACTGGAACAGACATTCAGAAGAACCATTCCCGTTCACAGCTGATTTTTTTGCCGGCAGGCTTCATATATCATCAAACCCGCTGCCACTGAAACATTGAGTGATTGAATTTTTCCGTACAATGGAATCCGCACCTGCTCATCTGCCATATTCAGTATGGAAGGAGATATCCCGCTTTCTTCAGATCCCATCACTATAGCAAGAGGACCACTCATTGTTGCTCTTGTGTAAAGGGTTGCCGACTTTTCCGAAGCGGCAACAATGCGTATACCTGATTCCTTCAGAAAGCGGATGGCATGAACAAGGCTTTTTACTTTTGAAACTGGCACAGAATGAAGAGCGCCTGCCGAGGTCTTTACTGCATCGGAGCCTATTTGTGCCATACCTTTTTCGGGTATGACAACCGCATCGATACCGCCACATTCCGCAGTCCGTACAATTGCCCCGAAATTTCGAACATCAGTTACCTGATCAAGGATAAGAAGGAAAGGATCCTTTCCCGATTCAAAAAGTCCGGGAAGAAGTGTTCCGAGATCAGTGTATTCAACGGCTGACATAAATGCCAGTACCCCCTGATGGTTTTTTCTTGTAACACGGTTAATTCTTTCAACCGGCACAAACTGAAAAGAGATACCTGATTCTCTTATAAGTTGAAACAGTTCATCAAAGAGTTCATTATCGAGTCCTTTTTTTATCAATACCCGTTCGATGTTCCTGCCGCTCTTAATGGCTTCAATTACAGCACGGGTTCCAAAAACAAAATCATTATCATTCATTACCAGTTCTTTTTCATCTTCCAGTTTTCAAGGTCTTCATGGTCCCTCTCCCATTTTTCCATAACCGCCGACAGCTCCTGCTTCAACTTTTCATATAAACTGAAAATTCCTTCCTGATTATCTAAATCAGGTGCAGAAAGCTTCCTGTCGATCTCTGCTATTTTATTCTCAAGTTCCTCAATCCTTGCTTCCGTGGCTACAACCTGCTTTTCAAGTTTTGCGATATTCCTGTTTATTTCCTTTTGTTTTTCAAAACTTACCTCAGAACCTTGTTGTTTCTCACCGGAACGGTATCCTGGTGTATTTATAAAGCTTTTTGAATTTACTTCAAGTTCCTTTAAGCTTTCCATCTTTTTTTTCTGAAGGAAGTCATAAATGCCGCCAAGGTGCTGTTTAATTTTTTTCTGACGGAATTCGTAAACACAATCTACCAGCCCGTTCAGGAAATCGCGGTCGTGGGAAACAACGATCACTGTTCCGGAAAACTGAGCCAGGGCATCTTTTAAAATATCTTTCGATTGCATATCAAGATGATTTGTAGGCTCATCAAGTATCAGCAGATTTACAGGTTCCAGCATAAGTCTGATCATGGCAAGCCTTGATTTCTCACCACCACTTAGCACCCTTACCTTTTTATCTGCATCCTCACCGGAAAAAAGAAAGGCACCTAATATGTTTCTGATTTTAGTTCTGACTTCACCTGTAGCAATTTCATCAATGGTTTCAAAGACTGTGAGCTCCTCATTTAATAATTGCGCCTGGTTTTGGGCAAAATAGCCTACTTTTACATTATGCCCGATTTTTATGGTTCCCTGATGCTCTATTTGCTCCAGCAGAATTTTTACAAGAGTGGTTTTACCTTCTCCGTTCCTTCCGACAAAAGCTACTTTTTCGCCAAGTTCAACAGTAAGATCAATGTCATCAAGGACAAGAAGGTTGCCATAGTTTTTGCTGATGTTTTTAGCTTCTACGACCAAACGGCCGGAACGGGGAGCCGGAGGAAACTTTATCCGCAGTGCAGCATTATCCTGCTCTTCCAGTTCAATACGGTCAATTTTATCAAGTTGTTTTATTCTTGATTGTACCTGTACGGCCTTAGTAGCCTTATACCGGAACCTTTCAATAAACTTTTCGGTATCTTCTATCAACTTCTGCTGGTTGCGAAATGCAGCCATCTGAACCTCACGCTGCTCCTGCTTCCAGATTACAAAAGCAGAAAAATTCATTTTCTGATCAGTGATTCTACCAAGAGATATTTCAATGGTCCTGTTACATACTGCATCAAGAAAGGCTTTATCATGAGAAACCAGTACTACAGCCCCTCTGTAATTTTTAAGAAAATTTTCAAGCCACTGAATTGATTCTATATCCAGGTGGTTGGTGGGTTCATCGAGCAAAACCACATCAGGCTTTTTGAGCAACAATTTAGCCAATTCAACCCTCATTCTCCAGCCACCGCTGAATTCGGATGTTGGTCTTGAAAAATCGCTCCGTTCGAAGCCAAGGCCAAGAAGCGTCTGTTCCATTTGAGCTTCATAGGAATCTCCCCCTAATATTGAAAATCGCTCGTTCAGTTCGGTAATCCTGTCGAGCTTTTTCATATATTCAGCCGAATGATAATCCTCGGCAATGGAAATTTCATGATTTAAACGGGCTATTTCTTTTTCCAGCGACAGAATTTCCTCAAAAGCCAGTTTGGTTTCACCAGCCAGGGTATAATGATCCTTCAACCGCATTTCCTGGGGCAGATAACCAACCGTTGTTCCCTTAACAATACCTATATCCCCGCCTGATGGTTGTGAAATCCCGGCAACCAGTTTGAGCAATGTTGTTTTCCCTGCACCATTTTTGCCTATTAAACCAATTCTGTCGTCAGCCTGTATCAAAAAGCTGACTTCTTTAAGCAGATCAAAACCACCAAATGTAACCTGTATTTTATTTAATGAAATCATTTTATCTATCAGAGGCGCCAAAGATAATGATTAATGATGAATAGGATAAGGTATAAATTAAGTTGAAAAAATAAGGACAAAAAAAATACCCTTTCGGGTAAAAAAAGGAAGGGGAAAGCTATGGACGCTTTTTGAAGATGATTGATGATTTACAAACCCCTAAACACAAAACCAATCATAAATACAGAAGATGCTTTCCCCTTTTTAAGTTCTATTTCTGAAAATAAAACCAACCATTAAATCATAACAAATATAAAGAAAAAAGTTGCTACCATGAAAGTATTTGATCCACAAAAACAACCTCTTATGAATCAAAATCACTGGTTTTTCCCATAATGGGAAGAATAGTATTTAAATGGGAATCAGTTTTTGATCTGAAAAGTTCCTCAAAAGCTTGTAAACACTATATTTGCAGAAAAAAAGTGTCAAGAAAAAGCAAAAAACCTTTTTACACCAAAATTCGAATAGAAAGTATAGGCGCCGAAGGAAAAGCCATCGCCCGAATCGATGATATGGTTGTTTTTACCCGTTTAGTAGTACCCGGTGATGTTGTAGATTTACAGGTAACAAAAAAAAGGAAAAGCTACCAGGAGGCAATTGTCACAAAGATTCATGAATATTCAGAAGACAGAACCGAAGCATTTTGCCGTCATTTTGGGGTTTGCGGAGGCTGTAAATGGCAATACCTGCCATATCATAAGCAACTTCAATACAAGCAAAAACAGGTGGAAGATCAGCTTAGGCGAATTGGAAGAATTAATTTACCATCTGTTTCTCCCATTATAGGTTCCGAAAAAAGTACATTTTACCGCAACAAACTCGAATTCACTTTTTCCAATAAAAGATGGCTTACAACCGAGGAGATCAGGTCAGAAGGTCAGATTAATGAATCCAATGCACTGGGGTTCCATATACCTGGCTTGTTTGATAAGGTTGTGAATATTAAAGAATGCTGGCTCCAACGGTCTCCGTCAAACGAAATCAGGAATTACATTTATGAATATGCCCAGGAAAACCAGCTGGAATTCTTTGATATTAAAGAAAAAAAAGGTTTTCTAAGAACATTGATCATAAGGACAGGCTCAAACAATGAGTTGATGGTTATATTATCATTCTACCAGGAAAACAAAGCTGCCAGGGAAAGCTTGCTGAATGCAGTAATGAACAGGTTTCCGGAAATAACTTCTCTTTTATACGTAATTAATTCAAAGGGTAATGACACCATTACAGATCAGAATATTGAAGTTTATGCCGGAAGAAGTTACATTTATGAGGTAATGGAAAACCTTAAATTCAAAGTAGGTCCAAAAAGTTTTTATCAGACCAACTCAGAACAGGCTTATAACCTTTATGATATTGTCAGGAAATTTGCCGGATTGACAGGAAATGAAATCGTATATGATTTATATACTGGTACTGGTACCATTGCCAACTTCATAGCAAGGAATGCAAAAAAAGTTATAGGCATTGAATATGTTCCCGAAGCTATTTCTGATGCTAAAGAAAACGCTTTCTTGAATGGTATTGCCAATGCATCTTTTTACGCAGGAGATATAAAGGATGTACTAAGCCGTGATTTTGTAGCAGACAATGGATACCCTGATGTTGTAATAACTGATCCGCCTCGGGCAGGGATGCATGCAGAAGTGGTAAATGCTTTAATTGAACTGGCACCGGAAAAAATTGTTTATGTAAGCTGTAATCCGGCAACCCAGGCGCGCGACCTTTTATTGCTAAGTGATATATATAATCCAGGAGCAATACAGCCGGTTGATATGTTTCCTCATACCCACCATGTTGAAAATGTTGTTCTATTGGAGAAAAAAGTTTAAGATCCTGACAGCTGATTTTCCCGGAATAGGACACATTAAGTCGTTGAACACTTGATTTATTACTCTAAATGAAGTAATATTAACCTGTCAATCTAAATACCAACGGGATCATGAAAAAATCAATATTCAGTTTATTGGCTATACTTCCAATTTGCCTAATGGCACAGGTTTTCCATGAAAATACAACACTCCAGGTTGAGAAAATTTCATCTAATACTGCATGGAGTGATTTTGGGCCTTCATACGTGGGAGACGAACTCTTCTTTTCAGGATTTATGACTGAAGACTTGAACAAGTTAAAGCAGGGCCGCACAAAAAATGTTTATTATAAGCTATTTTCCTCTCCAGTTGATAGTGAAGGTCATTTTGGAGGAGGAAGGGTTCTTATCCCGGAGCAGGCCAGTTCGGGATATCATGCAGGCCCCGTATCCTATTGCAAAAAAACAGGTGAATTGTTTGTAACGCTGAGCAATTATGAAAATGCGGAGGTAAAAAATATCGTTTTCCAAAAGAAAAACATCCCGCTAAAAATTGTTATTCTCACAAAATCAGGAGATGGATGGGCACTAACGGGGGAACTTCCTTTCAACAGTTCATCCTACTCCACTGGCCACCCCGCTATTTCAGTCACTGGTGACACGCTGATATTTGCTTCCGACATTCGTGGTAAAGGACATGGGGGTACCGATCTTTATATGACCATAAGGAAAAACGGCAAGTGGGGCGATATGATCAATCTTGGAAATAAAATAAATACCTCAGGCAACGACATGTTTCCGTATCTGCATAAGGGAAACCTTTTAATATATGCTTCAAGTGGAAAATCAGACGGTAAAGGTGGATTTGATATTTACCATGCTGCCCTGAATGAAAACGGATTCAGCGAACCCGTTAATTTTTCTGCATTGAATACCGATGCTGATGATTTTGGGCTTGTAGTACATCATAATGAAGAAACAGGGTTTTTTGTGTCAAACCGTTCCGGAGGAGAGGGTGATGATGACATTTTTCAGGTAACTTTCCAGGGGGAGTATGAACTTGAACTGCTTGTTTCAGACAAAATAAGTGGTAATCCTATGCCTGGTATCAGGGTGAATTTCAGCGATCATAATGACCACATAACCGACTCCGGCGGGATAATCAGGCGAAAACTGGCTAAGGCAACTGATTATACAGCAGGTACCAGCCTGGAGGATTATATGAATGCATCTGTGGCATTTTCAACTAAGAAACATCCCTATGGCATTCTGAAGAAAGAAATTTCAGTTGAAAAGGTTGAGATAGGGCAAAAATTTGTCATGCAGAATATTTATTATCTTTTTGATAAATGGAACCTGCTGCCTGAATCTGAATCAGAACTTGAAAAACTTGTAACTATCATGAAAGATAATCCTTCATGGAAAGTGGAGCTGGGTTCACATACTGATTCAAGGGGTAGCTTCGAATACAACGATATGCTCAGTAACAGGCGCTCGGTATCGGCAGTGAATTATATTGTTTCAAGAGGTATCAGTAATGAAAGAATAACAGCAAAGGGATATGGTGAATCCCAGCTTGTAAATGAATGTAACGGTGACATCAGATGCACTGAAGAACAGCACAGGTTGAACAGAAGAACAGAATTTACAATCCTTGGAATGGATTAACAGGATATAAAAAAACGGTGGCTGATTTCAGTCACCGTTTTTTTCACTCAATAATTTATGTTTAACCCAAATAGGTTTTTAAAAGTTTACTTCGTGAAGTATGCCTTAACCTGCGGATGGCTTTTTCCTTTATTTGTCTGACTCTCTCCCGTGTCAATCCAAATCGTTCACCGATTTCTTCAAGTGTCATTTCCTGGCATCCGATTCCAAAAAAGAGGCGAATGATATCAGCTTCTCTTTCAGTAAGAGTAGCCAAAGCACGGTGTATTTCCTTTGCCAGTGACTCCTGAATAAGCAACCGGTCGGCATTGGGAGAATCATTATTAACCAGCACATCAAGGAGGCTGTTATCTTCACCGTCAACAAAGGGAGCGTCAACCGACACATGACGGCCGGAAACCCTGAGGGTATCAGCTACTTTGTCTGCAGGTAACTCAAGTGAATCGGCCAACTCTTCTGGTGAAGGTTTCCGTTCATGTTCCTGCTCGAATTTGGAATATGCTTTATTGATTTTATTCAAAGAACCTACCTGGTTCAGGGGCAAACGCACTATACGTGATTGTTCAGCCAATGCCTGAAGAATTGACTGACGAATCCACCATACGGCATAAGAAATAAATTTAAAGCCACGGGTTTCATCAAATTTTTCAGCAGCCTTAATAAGACCAAGGTTACCCTCATTTATTAAATCGGGCAGACTAAGACCCTGATTCTGGTACTGTTTTGCTACCGAAACAACAAAACGAAGATTAGCCCGTGTCAATTTCTCCAAAGCAGCCTGATCACCTTTCTTGATACGCTGAGCAAGTTCTACTTCCTCTTCAACAGTTATAAGCTCCTCTTTACCTATTTCCTGCAAATATTTATCAAGCGAAGCGCTCTCACGATTCGTGATGGACTTTGTGATCTTTAATTGTCTCATTTATTCTCTCCTTAAAAAAACGTGCAAATATACATTAATAATTAGGGAAAAAAGGAGCCTGTTTCTAAAAAGGATCAATTAATACATTGAATCAGAATTTAATGTTAACATCAACATTTAAACCCCAAAAACAAAATATGCCAATTCTCCATTGGGATAAATCCCTTCAACTAAAATACCTCCTTTTGCGTTCCCTATCTCTCTTCTTAAATCATTGACCTCATTAATCGCCTTTTTGTTCACATGAGTTATAATAAAACCCGTGTTAAGGCCTGCATCTTTAAGCTTGCCTGCTTCAACTTTTGCAACCTTAATCCCATTTTCAATTCTCAGATTGCGCTTTTCCTCACTGCTTACGGGTTCAAATGTAGCCCCCAACACCATCACGTCATCACGGACGATTTGAGTGTCTCCATGTCTGTTACGCAATGTTACCTTAAAATGTTTCCTGTCATTTTTTCTTTTTACTAACACATCTACATCATCACCTGGACGAAACCTGCTGATTCTTTCCTGTAATTCGGAAGAAGAATTTACTGGCTCACCTGCAATAGTAAGAATAACATCCCCTTCTCTGATTCCTGCTTCTCTGGCAGCTCCTGACTCAGTAACTCCTGAAACAAAAACTCCCTCCATCGTTTCAAAACCTTTTTCATTGGCAAGCCTTGCATCAATATCGCTGATACTTACTCCAAGCAAAGCCCGTTGGACCATACCAAATTCCCTGAGATCTTCTACTACTTTTTTAACAATTGATACTGGTACGGCAAACGAATAACCTGCAAATGAACCAGTACGTGAAGCAATGGCTGTGTTGATGCCTACAAGATTCCCTTTCTGATTAACAAGTGCACCACCACTGTTGCCAGGATTAACTGCAGCATCAGTCTGTATAAAAGACTCGATGGAGTACTGATCGGCATTAATTCTCAAATTACGTGCACGGGCACTTACAATCCCCGCGGTAACGGTAGAGGTCAGATTAAAGGGATTACCTACTGCCAAAACCCATTCACCAAGCTTCAATTCATCCGAATTACCATATGTAAGGTAAGGAAGGTTATTTGCCTCTATTTTAAGCACTGCCAGATCAGTCGAAGGATCAGCACCTATGAGTTTGGCATTATATTCCTGCTTATTATTTAAAATTACCTTAATGTTCTGTGCATTTTCGATAACATGGTTGTTGGTAACAATATATCCATCTTCTGATAAAATCACCCCTGATCCAAATCCGGTAGCCAATTGAGGTTGCTGCTGGCGCAATCCAAAGAATTCATCAAAAAAGGGGTTCCCACTCGTCCAACCCCCGCCTCTAATCGACTGCGTGGCTATATGCACAACTGCATGTATTGAATTTTCTGCGGCAAATGTTAAATCAGGCAACTGTTGCTGACTGTTTGCCGGCAAATTCACAAAACTTACAGGCTTTTGTTCTGAAAAAATTACTTCCTGTGGTTTCACGAAAAAAGAGCTGTAAAGCCACACTGCCAAAAAAGCACTGGTTAACACCAGAATAAAAGTTAGCGTATACTTTTTTGCATTTTCCATACTTCAAAATTTAAGATTTTTATTTGTATTGGCTTTATTGCAAATAATTTGCCACTATAACCTCATTCAGAATTTAGTATAATTCATTTTGCATTATTTAACACCTTTAATCTGATTGTGTGAATAAGTTACAACATTTCAGGCAAAATGTCAGGTAAAACGGAACATTTGTTATTTGAATGGCACCACAAACCATTTAGAATCCAGAACAACAGGTTCATAAGAATTAATATAAGCAAGTGCCTGGTCCGAATCATCTGCAACAAAATAAAGTTCTTTATATAACTTTTTCGTGAATTGCTGTTCAAAGAACAATTCAAACTGGCGGAAAAGATAATTGAAAAAATTCCCTGTGTTAATAAAAACAATAGGTTTGTTGTGATAATTTAACTGCCGCAGTGTCAGAACCTCCATGATTTCCTCAAGGGTACCAAAGCCACCAGGTAACGCAATAAAAGCATCAGCCATTTCCCTCATCCGGTATTTTCGTTCCTGCATGTCGCGGGTGATGATCAGTTCATGCAATTGATCAGAAGCAAGTGACCGGCTGATAAATGCCTCGGGTATAATCCCGGTGGTCCTTGCTCCTGCATTGGCAGCAGCTACTGTAACCGTTTCCATTAAACCAACATTCGCACCGCCATTAATTACAGAATGACCTTGTTCGCCAATCAACCTACCCAGTTTACGGCCTTCTTCAAAATAAATTTCAGGTATGGCATTACTGGAAGAAGAGAAAACGCATATATTCATTATTCTTTATTAAATACATTAATACACCGATCAACAGGCCATTCTTTTATGCATCTATATTTGCATAGGTAGCATGATCTTCAATGAATTTTCTGCGGGGTGGCACATCATCGCCCATAAGCATTGAAAATATATGATCGGCTTCAGCTGCATTTTCAATTGTAACCTGTTGCAATGTCCTGTTTTCAGGATTCATAGTGGTATCCCACAACTGTTCGGCATTCATTTCTCCCAAACCTTTATACCGCTGCTGATGCACATTGCTTTCAACACCTTCGGCCCATTCTTCAATAATCTGCCTTCGTTGTTGCTCAGACCATGCGTAAGCTTCCTTTTTCCCTTTTTTCAATAAGTATAAAGGAGGAGTAGCAATGTATAAATAACCAGCCTTAATAAGATCCTGCATATACCTGAAAAAGAATGTCATAATCAAAGTTGCAATGTGGCTTCCATCCACATCAGCATCCGTCATGATGATCACCTTATGATATCTAAGCCTTTCCATATTAAGGGCTTTGGAATCTTCTTCCGTGCCTATGGTAACACCTAATGCTGTGAAAATATTTTTAATCTCCTCATTCTCAAAAATCTTATGCACCATAGCCTTTTCCACGTTCAGGATTTTTCCCCTCAGTGGCAATATTGCCTGAAACCGGCGATCGCGCCCCTGTTTGGCAGTACCTCCAGCTGAATCACCCTCAACAAGAAATACTTCAGTAAGTGCAGGATCCTTTTCAGAACAATCACTTAGCTTGCCAGGTAAACCACCTCCCGAAAGGGCATTCTTTCTTTGAACCATTTCCCTGGCCTTGCGGGCTGCATGACGTGCCTGTGCTGCAAGGACAACTTTATTGACGATGATTTTAGCAGAACGGGGATTCTCCTCCAAATAATTCGTCAGTGCTTCACTCACTGCCTGATCAACAGCAAGACTTACGTCCGAGTTGCCAAGCTTCGTTTTTGTCTGACCCTCGAATTGAGGTTCTTGTACTTTAACGGATATTACTCCTGTAAGTCCTTCCCTGAAATCATCGCCGCTGATGTCAAATTTCAGCTTTGATAACATGCCAGACTGTTCAGCATAGTTTTTTAAGGTACGGGTAAGTCCTCTTCTGAAACCTGTTAAGTGGGTACCACCCTCAATGGTGTTGATGTTATTTACGTATGAATGGATATTCTCAGAGAATGTGGTATTGTACTGCATGGCAATTTCAACAGGAATATCATTCTTTTCTGTAATGATGTGAATGATCTCCGGTGTAAGTTTCATCCTGGTATCATCAAGATAATCCACGAACTCTTTCAACCCCTCATTTGAAAAAAAGGTTTCTGATCTGAACCGACCATCCTCCTCGCTTACCCTTTCATCAGTAATTGTTAAGGTAATGCCTGCATTAAGAAATGCCAGTTCCCTTAACCTGGCAGCCAGGGTTTCATATTTATACGATGTTGTTTGAAAAATTGTATCATCAGGTTTGAAGGTAATGGAGGTACCGGTTTTATCAGTTTCACCAACAACTGAAACATTACCCTGTGGTTTACCAATGGCATATTCCTGCATCCAGATTTTACCTTCCCTCCTTACTTCTGCTCTTAAATAAGAAGATAAAGCATTCACGCAAGAAACACCAACTCCATGTAATCCACCTGATACTTTATAGGAATCCTTGTCAAACTTTCCTCCGGCATGAAGTACCGTCATTACCACCTCAAGGGCCGATTTATTTTCCTTTGTATGGAGTTCAGTAGGAATACCTCTACCATTATCATGCACCGAAACAGAATTGTCCTCATGCACCACTACTTCGATCAAGTTACAATAACCTGCAAGGGCTTCGTCTATGGAATTATCAACTACCTCATATACCAGATGATGCAACCCTTTTTCATTGGTGTCGCCAATATACATGGAAGGTCTTTTTCTAACAGCTTCCAATCCTTCCAGTACCTGTATGCTTGATGCTGAATAATTACCGTTTCCTTCAGAAGAATTTACTTTTTTTTCTATCTCACTCATTTTTTTCTTATTATTCTCTCTGCTTAAAGATTCATCCTGATTCCGGAATAAACATGGATTTATTCAACCAGAACCACTTGTATAACAGACACTTATTCATTTATAAATGATATACTTCAAGTGTCGCGCAAATATAACAAAATTAAACCAAGGAGAGGTGGTTTTATGTGCTTTTTACAGTCAATTTTTCAACATGTTAATAATTTGATAATGAGACATAAACCCTATGGCTCAGATTCTAAATAAGAGTATTTTATACTCTCCTGTTTGGTACCTGGAACTTATTTGTCAAAATGCATAACTCAGGCCGCCAAGAAAGTTGAATTTCTGCACCGGGTAACCAAGCCAGCGCTGATATTTCTGAAATCCAAAATTATTTAACTGTGCAAAAATTGTAAACTGATCAGTTAATTTATAGTTTGCATTGAAATTTAAATCAAACACTGTAGGAAGACTATATGAATCCAACTGTAAAGATTCATTTAAAGGACTTTCAGGATCCAGCAGTTCCTTATGGAATACAGGCCGGGGATCACTCAGTGGGACACCCATAATCAATGCCTTGCGCTGTCCTGTAAAAAACATATCAGCCGACAGGCTCAGCTGGTCAGAAACCTGGTAAGCCATAGAAAATTTTCCATCCCAGTCGGGCAGGTTCCAGGCATGCTCCATAGTTTCCATCTTGTATACATAGTAATTGCCGGATAGTACCATGTTCATTTTATTGAAGGCCAAATGGAAAACTTCAAGGTTGAACTTTAACAAATCCAGGTTATCATAAATAACCTCAAAATCATTGTCAACTATGACCTGCCCTTCCTGCTGATATTTAAACAGGTAATAAAGAGGCTGGTCTTTTATAACAGAATAATCAACTGACAATTTAAAATTTGTTTTGGGTGAAAGTTTACCATCAAATCCCCCATATAAACGAATTTTTTCAAAACTGTTCTTAACCAGGTGCTCAGGATCAACAAAAGGATTTTCGTATGCAATCTTTGAATAATGATTATGAATCAGTTTACCATCAATTCCGGCAAAAATGTTGATGATTTCCTTTACAGGTACAAGATTGGCTCGGATATCAGGTGCAAGTTTTGCAACGAAATCATTGCTGCTGTCAATAATAAACCAGGAATTTATTCCTACTCTAAGGTTTGCCATATCACTGCCTATCATGTAGGCAGGCTGAGCTGTAAGAATTGTCTGGCTGTTTTTGGAAGGAACCACCTGGTCTCTGCCAAAGGTTTTCTGATACTCATCAACAGTTCCATCCGTATTAACGTGTGTCAGTCCGGTTTTCAGATATCCTGTACCATTGTAGGCAGGTTTCTTAACATCTGCGATAAAATGTCCGAAATGTTCACGTTGACCTGTTTTAGCTCCGAAGTAATGGTAAAGAAAATCAAAATCAAAGGTTAAATCATTTTTACGGGCGGCAGCATTTTCAAGATTAATATTGAAACTACCCTTTGTGAAGGTTTGCCTGTTTCCAAAATAATTGATCTCCTGCCCTTCTTCTTTCAGAAGTTGAGGAAGTGAATCAGCAGCATACCCATAGTAGTTAAATCCATTGTGATTAAAACCCAGATTGACAGAAAGGACAGAGTTCCGGTACAAGTGTTTGAGGAACATCTCGGCCTCATTATCAGAAAATGGCGCTTTTACCCTGTCGCCGCTTTCAAGGGTTAGTTTTCCATGAGACGATAAATGTTTTCCATGCAACCCTATAAAAGAATTTCTGGATCTCCTGCTGTTAAAGAAAATTTCTCCATAAGGACGATAATAATTACCAACGCCTGCCCTTACAAGCCCAAATCCTGTATCTTCCTGCGGAGCAGATGAAAAAGCAGCAGCCTTAAGTGTATTGACAGAAAAAGTATTAAAAATTGGCTGACTGAAAATATTATATTCAAATGATGGTCTTTCATGTTGAGCATCCTCAATCCGTGGCATGCTGCTGATTTTATTTGCATCTGATATAGTGGGCCGGAAAGATTTAACTACTTCCACCTCCTGAGTAAGAGTGGTATCCCGGTTTTGCCCTACTGCAAATATGCAAATCAAAGATAAAGTTATGGCCAATATCGACCTGACTGTTTTCACAAACATATGATTTCTTTTTAATTTTCCTTAATTCTCAACTGAAATGAACTGTCTCTTGCATTCTGCTGATCCGCATTTTCCTTCACTTCAATAGCGGCAAGTTTACGGGAAGCTTCCTCTTTCACACCATCGTTATCTGCACCATAATTTTCAACCACACTTCTTAAGGTGTGTTTAGCCTGGAAATCATCCCCCCTGTCATGATAAATATCAGCAAGCAGGAGGAAGGCTTTACCAAGCCAGAACTGGTATGGAGTGCCCTTGGCAATAAAATCCATAATATCATCTTCAGCCTGTTTCTTTTGATTCTGTCTGTAAAGGATTTCTGCAACAAGATATTTGGCCTCAGCACCCTGCTCTGTATTCGTATCAGTAGCTACAGCCCTTAATGGACCCAGCGCTGCTCCCTGATCGCCTGAAATATAGTGAGACTTTCCTGATATGAAATTTGCTTCCCTCACCCATGTATCATTTGCCACTTCTGATTTTTTGGCTTTCTCAGCAGCCTTAATTGCTTCGGCGTATTGCTTTTCATGAAAATAAGATCTCATTTGTCCTGTATATGCTTTCAACAGGTTCCATTTATTACCTGCCACTTTCTCAAGCCTTACAAAATATTCAAGTGCCTCGCTGTAATTACCGGCATTGTATGTCAATTCTGAGGCACGGGAAAGTGCCTGCTCAGAGAAAACATTGTTAGGTTGTTTTGCAACAAAAGCATAATGTGTATTTGCTTCAGAATATTTTCCTTCTTTGTATAGCAGCTCCGCCAGATAGAAACGGGCATTAACAATAAAACTGCCCTGGGGAAACTGTTGCAGATATCTTGTCAATTGTGCAACCGCCTGAGGATTCCCGGCCATGTACATCCTTTCGGCAGCATTATATGTCAGTGAATCCTGCTCCGATGGTGTGACACTTGCTCCACCACCAAGTTTACTGGTATATGAAAAATATTCATCTACATTATTCATTTCAACATAACTGTTTCTTATGCCAAGAACAGCAGCCTGCGCTTCAGGTGTACCAGGGAAATTTTCAGCTACCTTCTTGTAATAGCCAAGAGCCTGATTCAAATCTCCGCTGTTATAACTGATTAACCCCATTTGCAGCAAGGACCGGGGGAAATAAGTGCTTTCGGTATACTCTGTTATTATCCTGCGGTAAAAGTTTATCGCCTCCTTGTTCTGCCCCAGTCTTTCATATGCCCTCCCCAGTTCATATAAGGCATCGTCGACATATTCCGAATCAGGAAAACCTTCCTGCAAGCGCTGAAGTGAATTAATTTTACCCTGTTGGTTATTTTGAAGCCCCTGGGTGAATGCAATCTGGTAGAGTGAATAATCTTCATCAAAAAGCTTCATGTCATAAGCTTTTTGATAAGTCTCACGTGCCAGTGCGTATTCTGTATTAAGAAAATAATAATCACCCAGCCGGTTTAAAGCATCGGCATGTTTCTCTGTCCGCTGTCCCTGCCCGGCATTCAGAAAATTGCGGAAATGCGTGGATGCCTGCCTGTAATCCTCAAGTTTGAAATATGCATAGGCGAGGTTGTACTCCGCATCACGGAATTCGGGAAGAGAAGAAGAACCTGCAGTACGTAAAAACTGACTGTAGGTTTCGGCAGAATTAGCATATTCCTTGACCCTGTATAATGCTTCTGCTTTCCAGTATAGGGCTCTTGCATTGAGGTCCCTGTTGTGGCTTCCGTTTTGGAGCGATGTATTGAATAGGTCAATTGCCTGGTGATATGACAAATTATTAAAAAGTTCAAGGCCACGATAAAATGTAACCCTTTGATATGCCCGAAGTATATCGGGAGTCTTTCCTTCAATCTTCTCTATAGAACTTATGGCATCCTGATAATTCCGGGTAACCATAAAAACTTCGGTCAGATAACGGTAAGCCTCCGAATTTCTTTGGGAATTGGGATAAAGAGTAATGTAACGGTCAAAAGCTTTAATGGTTTCATTAAAAGGGGAATAGGATAATTCATATGTAAGTTTCGCATAACTGAATAGTGCATCTTCCTGAATTCTGGGATTAAAATCAAATTCGGATGCGGCTTCAAATGCTATTCTTGCTTTTTCCTTCTCACCGGTCTTTATATAACTGTCAGCTAAATGATAATAGGCATTCTGTGCCATTTCATCCTTACCCCGGGACGCATTTTCAAGCAGAGGAACTGCTTTGGCGTGCTCACCGGTTATGTAATAGCTGTAACCAAGTAAATAGTTGTCTTCGCGTGTTTTGGGTCCTGAAGTCGTGTAATATGTTTCCAGGTAGGGAACAGCCTTTTGATAATCTTTTAAATGAAAATAGGAATCACCAATTATTTTTGACAATTCTCCTTTATGTTCCTCTTCCACATCTTCAATAACAGAAACAGTATAATTCACTACATCCTGATACCTTTCCTGCTTGTAATAAATATGGCTTACATATATTGGAATCACTCTGGAATATGCCGGATCATTTTCAAGTCTGGTAAAACCATTTAACGCCGACTGGTAATTTTCATTCAGGTACATGATATGTGCCCAATAATATGTGGCCGGGCGACTGTAAAAATGATCCAGATCCATGATTTCCTGAAATTCTGCCAGCGCCTGTTCTGTATTTTCCTGCATCAGGTTTGCATAGGCATTCTGGTACTGCAGCTTTATCCTGTCTTCTTCGTTCAATAGCGACTGGTCCACATCCCCATAGGTTCGTAATAATACAGCATATTGTTTCCTGTCGAACTGGTAATTTCCCAGATTGAACTTTGCCTGGTTCGTATATGGACTTTCAGGATAATCAGAAATAAAACGTTCCAGAAAACGGTGTCCGGTGGAATGTCCTGCATTCACTGAGGACAATGCCTTATAAAACATTGCTTCTGAATACTGCTCCGATTTAGGATCTACCTGTCTCTGTACTTTCTCAAACTCCCGGTAAGCAGCATTGTACTTCATTTGCCGGAAAAGTTCCCGGGCTACCTGCATATCTTCTTCTACATTTGTAAAATATGCCGTTTTTTGCGCTGAACCCGGAATATGCCAAAAAAGAAAAAGTATTAGAATAATTAAATAAGGTATTGTCTTCATGCTTCAGTAGTTTCATTAATTTTCACATTTTATCTGCTGCATATTATATTAAACGTATCCCACCCTGTTATGGTATTCCTGAATTAAAAGTGTCGAACAAGTTGAACTATAGTTTTTTTTTATTGCAGCAGGATAAATCAAAGTTCTAAATTAGGCATATTCATAATTTTTCACAGTTTATTTTCGTTTCTTTTCTTAACATGAAACTGTTTATTTCTTTCCTTTATTATAAAATCAGAAAAAAAAAATAACATATATTCGGCATCAACTTTTGATTATGGATAACGAAAAGGTAATTGAACTGATCTCAGCTGATATATACCAGCAGGATACCCTGATTCTCTCGAATGTAAACCTGGTTGTAAATTCAGGTGAATTTGTTTTTGTGACAGGAAAAGTTGGTACAGGTAAATCGAGCCTCATTAAAACACTGAATGCTGAATTGCCTTTGCATAAAGGTTTGGGTGAAGTTGCAGGTTTTGAATTACATCAGATCCGTCATAAGCAGATTTCATTGCTCAGGCGAAAATTGGGAGTAGTTTTTCAGGACTTCAGATTACTCCCCGACCGGAATGTATTTGAAAACCTTTCATTCGTTCTGCGGGCAACCGGATGGAAAAACAAAAACGACATCTCCTTGCGGATCGAGCAGGTTCTGGACAGGGTCGGGATGAAAGACAAAAAACTGAAAATGCCACATCAGCTTAGCGGCGGCGAGCAGCAACGTGTTGTCATTGCACGCTCCATCCTCAATGACCCGTTGATTATTCTGGCTGACGAACCCACCGGAAATCTTGATCCCGAAACGTCAACGGAAATCCTGAACCTTTTCATTGAACTTAACAGGGAAGGTAAAACGGTTTTAATGGCTACCCACGACTTTGCAGCAATAGCAAGTAAACCTGCCCGGACCCTGATTTGCAACCTGGGCATCCTGACTGATTCTTCAACTCAACATGTATTGCTTGATTTCGAAAAGCTTCTGGATTCTGCCTGATCATAAAAATGGGCCAAAAAGCTCCCGAAGAACCTTTTCCTCATTTTCCCATGTCAGCTCCAGCGCAGCCTTTTTCAGGTTTCGTTTCCACAATTCCCGTTGCTGATTGTTCTCAAGCATTTCTGACAATACGGTTGCCAGTGCTGACGACTCAGTAGAATCAATCACTTTCCCAATGTCGTAATGCCTGACAACTGCAGCCATTTCGGGTAAATTCGTAACAAGCACTGGCACGTGGGCCTGTATATAATCAAACAGCTTATTGGGCAATGCATAGTGATAATTCAACCCTACATCTTCCTCTAATGATATTCCAACACTTGCCCCGCGGGTAATTGATTGTAATTGTTCAATGGGTATCCGTCCCAAAAACTTTACTTTCCTCTGGAGACCTTCATCGATTACAAGCTGTTCCAAATCACTTTTTATATCTCCGTCACCGGCTATCACCAACTCTGCACCTTCCAGGAATTTCATGGCCATGATAGCTTTATCAAGACCCCTGTAGATATTGACAGCACCCTGGTAAAGAATAATTTTTCCTGAACCTGCCGGATTAACAGGTTGTCTGGCAGGATCCCCGGATCCTGAAGGCAGATTTCTCACAACATGAAACGGAATGCCATATTTTTCCTCAAAAAGAAGTGCAAGTGATTCATTCACTGTATATACAACCTTCAACCGGGGGACAATCTGCCTCTCTATCCATGCCCATATACTTTTTACTAAAGGACGGGAGACCAGTTCAGGAACTTCTGTAAAATATTCATGGCTGTCATACACCAGGGGTTTGCCTTTCAATCCAGATGCAATAAATCCGCCAGGCAAAGTATCCAGATCGTTCGCCAGTACAAGATCAAATCTTGAAAAGAGAAGAAAAATAAACAACCTGATATTGTAGGAGGCATAAAACAAAGGCCCACTATGGAAAGGCAAACGGAACCTCACAGTCTGATATCTCCTTTGCTGAAGTGGTAAGCCCGAAGGAATTATCCTGCCAGCAAGCAGTACATCAAAACCCATTGCTTCAAGCGTAGAGCATACTTTATGAACCCGGTTATCAGTAACAAGATCACTGGTCACCGCTACGATTATTTTTTTCTTTTTAGGTTTCAATCCAAAAGACTTTGTATACCATGTAAAAATGGTAAAAAAAACAAAGCATTATGCATCAAACAATGAATAATAACCCACTCAATAATGAATGATTTGACCAGGTTACGCTATGATCATATTGATTTAACGGTTATAAGAAAAAATATTTGTTATTTTGCCGGATAAATACTTGATATGGCGCATCACAGCGAACATACACACCACGTTACACACAGCAGGGCCTTTGCGGTTGGGATTTCATTGAATATAGTATTTGTTGTCATTGAAATTTCATACGGACTCCTTGCAAATTCATCAGCTTTGCTGGCCGATGCAGGCCATAATGCCAGCGATGTGCTCGGACTGGTGTTTGCCTGGATGGCTGCCTGGATGGCAACAATAAAACCCCGGGGAAAATATACCTATGGATTGCGGAAAACAACCATTCTGGTCTCAATTCTTAACGCCCTTCTTTTATTTGGCGCAGTTGCTGCCATCGGCTGGGACGCAATTGGCAAGATCAGGAACCCACAGCCTGTTGGAGGATTGCAGGTAATTATTGTGGCTGGCATAGGCGTTGTTATTAACACCGCCACTGCACTGCTTTTTTTGAAAGGTCAAAAAAATGACCTGAATATCAGGGGGGCATTCCTGCACATGGCTGCCGATGCTGCTGTTTCACTTGGCGTTGTGATAGCAGGCTTTCTGATTCTGACTACAGGCAACTACTGGATTGACCCCATTATCAGCTTCATCATCATTGCGGTCATACTTTATGGAACATGGCAACTCTTTTCAGATTCAGTAAACCTTGCCCTGGATGCAGTTCCTAAAAATATTGACATTCAAAAAGTCCGTGACTTCATTGAAGCTAAAAAAGGAGTAGAAACACTTCACGATTTGCATGTATGGGCTATGAGTACTACACAAATAGCTATCTCTGCCCATCTGGTTATGCCTGAAGGGGGAAATGATGATTTTATAAAAGATCTCAACCATGATTTAAAAAATGTGTTCAACATTGAACATGCAACATTTCAGATTGAAAATAAATCGCTTGAAAAAATTTGCAGGACAGACTGTTAATAAAATAATTTATTATGGAAATTTTCACGAAAGAAGATAAGGCGTTTACTTTGATCGACCATAACTATAACCTGCTGCCTGTTCTGAACAGGTTTGGAATCAGTCTCGGCTTTAAGGATAAAAAGATCCTGACTTTATGCCAGGAAAATAAGATCAATCCTGATTTTCTGCTGGCTATAGTAAATACATACCACAACGAAAATTATTTCCCCGAAGCAGAACTTTTATCTTTTTCTCCTCTTCAGATCATTGACTACCTGAAAAAGACCCATCAATATTATTTGCAGTATGTTCTCCCGAAACTCGATATGCTGCTCGCCCAGCTAATTGAAAGCAGCTCAAGCGGCCACCAGGGGCTCCAGATGGTCACAACGTTTTACCGGAAATATAAAAGCGAACTGGTCCTGCATATCGATGATGAAGAGCAAAGAGTTTTCCCATATATTGAAAAGCTTGTAAACGGAAAAATATCCAGGGATAGCTACTCCATCCTTTCCTTTGAAAAGGAACATACCAACGTCGATGAAAAATTGAACGACCTTAAAAATTTGATTATTAAATATCTGGCTCCTGATTATGATCAGAATATTTGTAACGAGTTCCTCATAAACCTCTTCAGTTTTGAAAAAGATATAAATGACCATGCCCGCATTGAAGATGTTATCCTTTTACTACAGGCTTCAGCTTTGGAACAAAAACTGCGCTCATGAATAAACTGATTCTTCTGATTCATTCTTCTGAAATCATCCGTAAAGGACTGGCTGCCATATTAAAAAGTTTTTTTAATGTGGAAATTATGCAGGCTGTAAATGCCGGTGATCTGATGTCCCTGAAGAATGTTAAGAATCATTCAATCATCTGTATTATTGAAAATCCTGAAACTATGATTCATGAAATCCTTCAGTATCTTCAAAATAATAACCAGCTGAAAATTATAGGGTATTACAATGGGGAAAATCATGATTCCGGATTTTCGTCAGCATATAATTATCTGATCAGCCACCATACTTCTGCACTTGAATTACAGGATATTATTGCCAGATGCTGGAAAACTGGAATAAAATCAACACGTGCACAGGAAAATGATGAACTAACTTCACGTGAAAAGGAAATCCTGAAACTGGTAGCGCTCGGATTTTCAAATAAAGCCATCGCTGAAAAATTATTTATCAGCATACATACAGTCATTACTCACAGAAAAAATATCACAGAAAAAACAGGCATAAAGTCCATCTCAGGACTGACTGTTTATTCCATACTGAATAACCTGATCGATACAGAATCCATCAATCCCGAAGATTTAATATAAAAATACCTAAAAGTAGGTATTACGCATGTAGCTATCTTCTGTTAGTTTTGCCCGAGGTAATTTGTATTTAATCTAAATTAAGACGCAATGAGAAAATGGCTTTTTTTGATGATGATTGTTATATCGTCAGGTGCATTGATGGCCCAACAAACCGATAGTTTACCCGGTAATTTATATTTTAATGTGGCTGAAAGGCTGCTTCATACCGATGGAAATCTTAAGATTGGCGGGTATGGCAGTATTGACTATAATCAGCCGGTTGACAGCGATGTTCGCAAAACAGGTGTGATGGATGTCCACAGATTTATTATGCTACTGGGGTACAGTTTTAACAATCGCACTCAGTTTATATCAGAAATTGAATTTGAACATGTAGTGGAAGTCTATATAGAACAAGCTTTCCTGCAACACAAGCTTAACAACTTTATTAATTTCAGGGCAGGATTGATGCTCACCCCTATGGGGATTACCAATGAATACCATGAACCCAACCTGTTCAGGGGAGTAGAACGCCCATTCATTGATAACCACATTTCACCTACCACGTGGCGTGAAATTGGTGCGGGATTCATGGGTTACATCCTGCCAGCCTCGCTAAAATACCAGGCATACCTGATGAATGGGTTCATTGGCTATAACGGACAACCCCTGTTAAGCGGCAGAGGACTAAGAAGCGGCAGGCAAAAGGGGGCAGAAAGTATTTTCAGTTCACCAAATTTTGCAGGGAAAGTCGAGTTCTTCGGTATCAGGGGTTTAAACGTAGGTGCCTCGCTTTATTCAGGAGATACACAAAGCACCCTTTACGAAGGCCTGGAAAAAGATAATGATGCTGCAATGGCAAAAGCCGATTCATCGGCAGTGGGCATAAATATGCTGGGGCTGGATGCACGTTATTCAACCGGTGGCCTGGAGCTTAAAGGTCAATTTTATTATACATCCCTGTCAAATACCCTCGGGTATAATTTGTTTACGGCAAAAGCCGATGGTACACCCAATGATCTTGGAAGTGCACATATTGGCTATTATGTAGAGGCATCTTATAATCTGTTTAGATCTCTTCCCAATACAACGTCAGAATTGTCACCTTTTATAAGGTATGAGAGGTGGAATACACAGCATAAAATGGCACAGGGGTTCACTGCCAACCCATCAATGGAAAAACAAGCAATTGTAACAGGCATTGAATGGGAGATGGCTAGAGGGGCCCTGCTAAAAGCCGACATGCAATTTGTAAAATCACCAGCCGATGCAAAATATGTAAAAACAATAAATGCAGGTGTTGGAGTAATGTTTTAAAAGATGGTTATGAAATATTTTATTATCTCTGTATTTCTGGTCTTTAATATAGTTTCGGGTGGGCAGGTTCTACAAAATGACCTGCCCAGACCTGTAGCAAAATTCATTGCTGGAAATTATGGTAAGGAGGAGATTGTTCTGACCGAAAAGGAGATTTCTGCCAATAATTTTAGTTCTGATAAATTTTTTGAGGTTCACAGGAACAGCACCTCTGAGTTAAAAGGATATCTTCACTTTGGACGAGTTAATACATGCCGTGCTGAAGGTTGCTCAATGCCCGGAGTATCAGAACCAGCAGAAAAAAGTGAATATTTTGATTATATTATACTTTTCACGCCGGCAATGGAAGTGGAAGATATCAGGATATATAATTACCAGGCCAGCTATGGCCATGAAATTACTGCCCGTGGCTGGCTAAAACAATTCAAGGGTTTTTCTGGTGAAAAAACCCTTGAAGTAGGTAAACATATTGATGGTATTTCCGGTGCAACCGTTTCAGTACATGCGATTACCGATGATGTGCAGTGGAAAACCAGGATTCTGAGGGAAAAAGTGCAGTAATCAGGCTTCCAGCTTGTCGATACCAGCTGTTTCTGCGTTTCTGTCAACTTTTTTGATCAATCCCTGCAATACTTTTCCTGGTCCTACTTCTACAAATGAAACAGCACCATCTGAAATCATATTTTTTACAGTTTGTGTCCATCTTACCGGAGCTGTAAGCTGAGCTATCAGATTTTGCCTGATTTCAACAGGATCACTTACCGGCGATGCATTTACATTCTGGTAAACCGGGCATAAGGGCCGGTTAAAATGGGTAGTTTCAATAGCAGCTGCAAGTTCTTCACGGGCAGGTTCCATTAAAGGAGAATGAAATGCCCCTCCTACAGGAAGCTGCAAAGCCCGTTTCGCTCCTTTCTCTGTCAGAAGCTGACAAGCCTTTGCAACACCATCCATTGATCCGGAAATAACAAGTTGTCCCGGACAATTATAATTGGCAGCCACCACAATTTCATCCACAGACCGGCACACCTCTTCCACAACTTCATCGTCTAGACCAACAATTGCAGCCATCGTTGAAGGTTCTGATTCACAAGCCTTCTGCATTGCCAATGCCCGTTTGAAAACCAGCTTTAACCCATCTTCAAACGTCAATGCACCACTTGCTACCAATGCAGAGAACTCTCCAAGTGAATGGCCTGCAACCATTCCGGGTAAAAAATCTTTCAAACTTCTGGCCAGAATAACAGAATGCAGAAAAATTGCAGGTTGTGTCACTCTTGTCTGCTTTAAATCTTCTGCTGTACCATTAAACATTAAATCCGTTATATTGAAACCCAAAATTTCATTGGCCTTTTCAAAAAGCCCGCGGGCTTCTGCCGAACTGTCAAATAAATCTTTCCCCATACCCGGGTATTGGGCTCCCTGCCCCGGAAAAACGTATGCCTTCATTGCTTAAATTCTTAAATTGAGCGCGCAAAGGTAAATGATTTTTGAAAAATGCAGCTAAAAAATGATGGCCAATAACAGGTACTTTAACAGTAACCCGCCAAAACTATAAATCATCATGTTCTTTAACTTATATCTTAAAACACCTGCAGCCAGGGAAATTACAGGAGAAGACAAGGGAAGAAAATTAAACAGGAACACTGTAAGGGCACCGTAATGCTCAATATAACCTTCTGCCTTGATTAACCTTTTCTCACTGATTACCCTGGAGATAAACTGGCTGCTGAAGAAGATTCCTATTATATAATCGATGAACTGTGCCAATACTGCAGTGGAAATTGCAACCAGTATGACTGTAGATTCATTAAACCATGAGAGGTAGTACACAAATGCCATTTCTACAGGCATCATTATAAAGAAAAGGTATCCCGAAAAATGAATTAACCCAAATGAAAAAAGACTGTGGCCCCGGCCTTCATATAAATCTTTTCCAATTGTAAGTGAAACAACTGCAATTGCAACAATTGTAATAACTGCGATGGCAGTCAGCCTGGGCAATTTTAGTTCATGCGCCATCTCTCACCGGATTAAGTATAATTAGTTTACGAAGCTAAATGTTTCCGGTGGTTAAATAAAATCTTTTCTGTAAATATCTTCAAACACCCGTTAACTGCTTTCAAATTGGGGATAAATCCCATATCAAACAGTTATTCTACAGTGACAGATTTTGCCAGATTTCTTGGCTGATCGACATCACATCCGCGCATCAAGGCAATATGATAGGAAAGCAATTGTAAAGGAACCACAGCCAGGAGTGGTGTAACTACAGGATGCGACTCAGGAATTTCAATAATGTCGTTTACCATCTCCTTTAACCTTGCATCACCTTGCGTTACAACTGCAATAACATTTCCTTTTCTTGCTTTCACCTCCTGAATATTACTTACAATTTTTTCATAATAAGAATCATGCGGTGCAATTACAACCACCGGCAAGTTATCGTCAACCAGAGCTATTGGCCCATGCTTCATTTCACCGGCAGCATAACCTTCAGCATGAATGTAAGAAATTTCCTTCAGTTTCAAAGCCCCCTCAAGTGCAACCGGATATAACATTCCCCTGCCCAGGTAAAGGGCATTTATGGCATCGCAATACTTTTCTGCCAGGCTTTTGATATGTGTGTTGCTTTCAAGAATCATCCTTATTTTAGGTGGCACCTGGCTCAGTTCCCTGACGATTTCCATGTATACTTCCTCCTGAATGTTTCCCTTTGCCTTTGCCAGTTTCATGGCAAACAGAGTCAGTACAGCTACCTGGGCAGTAAATGCTTTTGTTGATGCTACCCCAACTTCTGTTCCTGCATGAGTGAATACTCCGGCATCCGTTTCACGTGCCAGGGAAGATCCAACTACATTGCAGATTCCCAGTGTAAGAGCTCCTTTTTCCTTTGCCAGCCGGAGTGCAGCAAGAGTGTCAGCAGTTTCCCCGCTCTGGCTGATGAAAATGATCACATCGTTTTCTCCAAGAATTGGTTTCCTGTACCTGAACTCTGAAGCAAACTCCACATCAACAGGCACCCTTGCATATTCTTCCAGCAGATATTTTCCTATAAGAGCTGCATGCCACGAAGTTCCGCAACCAATAATTACAATCTTTCCTGCTTTTTCTATCCGGTCGAAAACAGGTATCAGTCCTCCCAGAACAATCTCAGGATAATCAACTTTCAGCCTACCCTTATATGTTTCTTCAATAGTCTGAGGCTGTTCATAAATCTCTTTCAGCATATAATGATCATATTCACCTTTGTCCATCTCTCCGATTTTCATATCAAGATGAGAGACTGTAACAGCGAAAGGCTGGTTTTCCATGTTTTTTATCACAAACCTGTCTTTCCTGATAACCGCAAGATCATAATCATTCAGATAAATTACATGATTGGCGAATCCTGATAACGGAGCAGCATCACTGGCAATAAAATACTCATTGTTGCCTAAGCCAATTACCAGAGGACTGCCTTTTCGGGCAACAATCAGGCTATCTGGTTCATTACTGCAAATAACCGCGATTCCATATGCTCCTGTAACTTTTGTAAGAGCCAGCTGAACAGCGATTTCTGCAGTTACCTGCTCATCCTGCCTGTAAAAATATTCCATCAGGTTTGCCAGAACCTCTGTATCCGTTTCACTCTTAAACTGAAAACCCTGTTCCCCAAGTTCTTTCCTGAGCTGGGCGTAATTTTCAATAATGCCGTTATGTACAATAGTAAAAATGCCATCCTGCGAATTGTGGGGATGCGCATTGATGTCACTGGGTTCACCATGTGTAGCCCACCTGGTATGACCAATACCGGCATGACCAGTTGTGTTTTGGGTCAATGCATAGTTTTCAAGATCAGCAACCTTACCCAGTTTTTTATAAATGTTCACGCTCCCGTTTACAATTGCTACACCAGCCGAATCATAACCCCTGTATTCCAGTTTCTTCAATCCATCAGTCAGAATGGAATAAGCCTCCCTGTTACCTATATATCCTACAATACCGCACATAACCTTTTGAATTTCATGATGTAAAACTATTTCCCCTGAAAATGATCCGGGACATCATTCACTCCCTTTTTTTCACGCCCGGTCCGCTTTAAATGATAATTTGCCTGAGCATCCTCCCGTAGTTCAGTCAACCGACTGACCAATTCATTCCCAAGTGCTTCCTTGGTCTGCATATGAACCTGTATTGCCTTCACTGTATCATTCTTTTCGAACTCACCCCTCACCTGAGTGAAATCCAGTTCACGGGCACCATTCCTTCCGTCCACACCAAAGCCGGTCATTTTGCTCATGGAAAATTCCTTTTTTGCGTCCTCATATAACAGCCTGTCAATTTCAAGCACACTCTCTTTCCATTTTTCAACAATATATGTCACATCCTCTGCCGTAAAATCAGTATTTTTTTTACCATAAAAATCTTCCATTGCACCAGCTGCCCAAGTCCACTCATAACTGTAGTAGTTTTTGTGTAAAGAAAAGAGGGCAGCATTTACCTGCTCAAGGGTTGTGATCTCGCCGTTTTCAATTCGTCTTAACACATCATCGAGGGCTTCAAATGGGCATAATAATCCTGAAAGATCAACCCAGTATCCTTTGCCGGTTGGTCCATCGGGAACCAAAGCTTTTTGTATTTTTTCACTACTTGATACATCCTTACCCTGAAGCCGTGAAATGAGCGAATTACCAAGGAACTTCCAGATAGCCATTTCATAAATTCTGATGCCGCGATGAAGTGACCTGTTCTCAATAACCATTTTATCGTAACTGTAATTTCCGGCAAATTCTCCCGATGACTTTCTGATGGCCAGTAGTTTTTTGCGTCCTTTCATCATTTTTTGAACGGTGTACGGACTTAAAAGGTTGAAGTTTATTAAATCAAGCAGATGTGAATCGGTCCGTTTATCACGTCTTGGCCATTTCTGGGTATCACGAACTGTACCTATACTTTGAAGGTTTACGCCCGGAGCAAGAATACTTTCATCATTGCTTTCAATCAGATATGAAAAGGGAAAATCAGCCGTGTCGCAATGCTTGTAATGCCTTCCCATAACGAGTGAAAAAGCGCCAATGCGGGAAGGCCAAAGCAAATAGGAATCACTTGTGGTTTTTGCTCCTCGTTCCATTATTCCCTGGTGTATTGGCCCAAGTTTATACATGTGGTTACTCTGGTTCGATCCGCTGCCTGCATTCATAAACGAAAACATTCCGGCAATCAGCAATGTCGATTTATGATGCGTCACTGTGTAAGGTCCCGCAAAAATGGAAGTAGCCTCGCCATGAAAACCCTGGCAATTTGCAAAAAACAGGGAATTTACTGCTGAATAATGTTTGTCGAGATTGCAACCCTGCCCTACAAAACATCTTGATATGAGGGTGGCATCGGTAATCCGGCTGCCCGAACATACAATAAAATCTTCCATAATGACTCCCTCCCCTATCACTACCGGGGCCTCACATGTACTGTTGATGCTGCCGTTTTGCAACTTTTTGGCACCATCGATGGTGGTACAGGGACCTGTTTTTACATTCAAAAGTGTATTGCAGTTTAAGATCTTCGATTGGGCACCTATTACACCCACTCTGCTTTTAATGTTATCTGCATAGTTGCGCACCATGTCTTTTAATGCTGATACCAACTCGGGGCGGTGCCGGTACAGCGCTATAATATATGCCACATGTGCCGAAAGATAATCATATACCGGTACAGCCCGGCCCCCGTCTTCATTGATGGTTTCAACTACAACCCCGTTTCCAAAGGAAGTTTCACCATCCACCGCAATGGTAGTTACATTGTGGATGATAACCCCTTCACCTATTCTGTAATTTGCAATGTAGCTTCTTACGTTATGAATCAGTGAATCGCTGCCTACCTCGCAATTATGAAGCCATGCATTGTATATACCGGTATGAAAGGTTATACCACCAACCAGTTCAACCGTGCGGTTAAAACTATTCAGACGGATATGACCGGTAAACTTTGAATGCTCGATATGATCAGGAATAAAATCCTGTGACACCTTTACCAGACCCCAGTCGTTTGAAGAACAACCCTGATATACCAGCTGCCCAATTTCTTCATCCTTTAATGGCCTGTAATACTCATCTGTTGTGTATTGAGTCATAAATTCACTTTTAATTGGTTATCAAAAATATGGCGTTTTTTCCTGTAATCAAATATTTAAAACCTAACATTACCAGTATAACTTTTATAAAAAACCTATCACTTTAATTTAAAAAGCTGATTCTAAACTAAATATAATAAAAATAAACATTACATAATTTGTTTGACGAATATAACATTGCTTGATCAATATCATTTAAAGGGTTAAAACACTTAAGTGACCCGACAATAATCATGAATATCTCTAATTGAGAAATCTTAATAATCTAAATACGGGAATAATAACATGAATGAAATCAATTGTTATTTTTTAAAACAAATCGATTTGCTGTAGGTTTTAAATAACAGACAGAATAATGAAAGATCGTGTAAATGACAATCTGGAAATTTGGGAAACAGGAACAATAAAAAATATAAAGTATCAGAGTTCGAGCAAGTAATTGGTAAGCCTGATCTGATGCGGCAATTTCAATTTCTTACGGAGTCTCACCCTTGCAATTTCTACGCTTTTAGTTGAACGGTTGCTAAGGCCTGCTATTTCACGGCTGTTCAATCCGAGGCGCAGGCAGGCACAAAGCTTTTTATCCTTCCTTGTCAAAACAGGATGTTTTTGAACAGCCCGCTCCAGGAATCCCGGATGAAGTTTCTCGAGCTGGGTATCGATCATTTCCCAATCCAATGACTGAACAGACTCCTTCTCAAGCATCTGTATCAGTTTTTCGGTTTTCTCAAGCTGCTTGCCTGGATAATCCTTTAACTGATTGTGCAGGTTTTTAATTACAAGGGCAATCAGTTCATTTTTTTTAGATAACTGTATTAAAAATGAAACCAGTTCCCTTTCCTTCATTTCAAGTTTCGATTTCAGCCGCTGCCTGTTACGGCTTTCAATTTCACGACCTGCTGAAAGATTATTTATTTGACCGTAAGCGCCTTTCAGCCGGGTAATATCCTGAACGGAAGCTCTGATTCCAAGGTAACGCCCCTGCTTATTATACACACTTTTAACATGCATGGAACACCAGCGGATTTGCTTTGTACGTGTAAGCATGCGGAATTCCAGAGGTGAATTTGAAATAATCCTGTTTCCGGAAGCAGATATATATGATTCGAATTTTTCCCTGTCAGCACTGAAAACCAGCAATTGGGATAGCGATGGAACCTGCATAATTTCATTGGAAGTATAACCTGTCAAATCAAAACTTGAAGGGGAACAATATTTAATCTCACCCGATGGATCAAACCATAATTCCCATCCAAATGCAAATTCAGCCACCATCTGGTAAAAAACCTTTTGCTCCTGTTCTTCCCTGAAAGCAGACTGAACATCTTCAAGTTCCAATTTTAATGACGATATTTTTGACTCCAGATTGCGAATCCGGCTGTCAATATCAACAGATGAGTCATTGGGTTCCATCGTAATCTGACTTTAACTGGTTCATGGCTCTCCTGAAAAGTCAAAGTTAATCATTCCCCTGCAGATACTGAATTATATTATATAAAAAATATGGTGATTACTTTCTCATTTGATTCTTCTATTAAACATAACATTATCAAAGAAGGCAATAAAAACCCCGGGACCTGTGCCCCGGGGAAAAAAACCAAAAATCAACTAACCTTTAAACCGCCTGGTGACTTCGTCCCAGTTGATGAGATTCCAAAAAGCATTTGCATAGTCCGCACGTCTGTTCTGATATTTCAGGTAATATGCATGTTCCCATACATCGAGGCCTAATACAGGCTTTCCCTGAACTTCTGCAACATCCATAAGCGGATTATCCTGGTTGGGCGTGGACGAAACCACCAGTTTATCGTTTTGAAGAACCAACCAAGCCCAACCCGAACCAAAGCGCGTTAAAGCTGCCTGGGTGAAAGCTTCCCGGAAATTATTTAACGAACCAAATGTGTCATTTAATGCATCTTTCAATTCACCCCCTGGTTCCCTTGAACCACCCGGAGCTATAACTTTCCAGAATAAATTATGATTGTAATAGCCTCCTCCGTTGTTCCGAACGGTAGCAGAATAACTGGAAACATTCCGTAGTATCTCTTCAATACTCTTTCCTTCCAGATCGCTCCCCTGTACCGCTTCATTCAATTTATCGGTATAAGCCTGATGATGCTTCGTATGGTGAATCTCCATTGTCTTTGCATCAATATGGGGTTCTAATGCTGAATAATCATAACCTAATCCTGGTAGTTCAAATGCCATATTACTTCCTCTTTTTTTAAAAACTTTATTTAAATACTTTTTTGTCTCTTACAAAGATAAGAATCACTTTTTATCTGTCCAAATTAATTATGGATAAAAACATATCTTATTCTCCTATTGTTCATGAATTGCTGTCTTTATCCGGATTTTTTCAAATTAAATAAACAGGACGCTGATCCACAGTGACGTTACAAATTATAAAAAATCAGCTATTCCTGGTTACAAATTCTGGGCTCATCTTCATCGTGCTGCAGATACTATGGTAAAACAAAAGATTTTAAATTCAATACAAATACAATATTAACTCAATATAAATTCAATTATAATTGACTTAATATTGAGTTTATATTGAGTTTAAACTGAGTTTAAATTGAATTTACTCTGGAGATAATATTACATACCATATGGGGATAGGCTAATTTCGGTATCCTGGTTTACTTCCAATAAAATTTGTCACCGCTATCATGAAGGTACTGCAAACATGTATTCGATTATTATCTGCGGATATAGTATGGAGCTGAACAACCTGTCCGACACTTATATAATCAAGTGTATTTATTCCTATAAAAAAAGGCTGCCCCTTATACCAGGACAACCTTTCAATTATATTATACATGAATGCTAATCAATTATCGTATCACCGCACCTTTTGTAGGGATAGTTTCAGCTTTCTTTTTGTTTTTTACCCATACTGACAGGATTATAAAAAGGAAAATCAAGATTGTTGGGAGAATAGCCAGGTTCCGGAGGGTCATTTGCGGACCGGCAGTCTGAATGGACTCACCCATGATTGGCAACACCATGGATGTTGCCACAAAGCCAGCGCCCCCGAGTATCGACATTCCAAGAGCACCTGTTTTGGGAGTATATTCAGCCGCAGCACCAATCATGGTAGGCCAGAAATAACATACACCTACAGCAAATACTGCAGCAGAAACAACAGTCATGAACGCACCGCTGGTTACACTCAGTAACAGTAAACCGGCAACAGAAAAAATAGCTGATCCTAACAGCACCCCCGGAGGATTAAGACGGTGTATCAATCCGCCGGCAAAATAACGGCCCACAGCCATTAACCCGGTAACCACTGCAAGTATAATCATTGGATGAACGCCTTTATTGGCAAGCAATGCGTTGATCCATTGGGTAGTGCCCAGCTCAGTTGAAGCAGTCAGCAGCATGCAGGCAAAAATAAAGGGGAACAGAAGGGTCATCTTATTCATTGCCTTTCCTTCGACAAAAATTAATACAGCAATGACACCAATGATGATCAGCGGTAATTCGTAGCTGTTGGTAATAGCATGAGACATGGCAGGAACATTGGCAACCAGGATCATAAATATTACAGCAAGGGTAATGGTTAATGGCGCCCCTACATTTCGCAACATTTCCTTATAACTCACACCCGAAGCAACCCGTTCGGTTTCAGGAATACGCTGTCCCAAAAACATATAACCGTAAATGGCAAGCGGGATAAAAAGCAATGCAACCAGTACCTGCCACGATAAATTAAGCTGGTCGATTATAAGGGCTGCAAGTAAACTGCCTATAACGATGCCACCGGGGAACCACACATGGAAACGATTTAACATCTTCGACTTCCTGTCGGGGTAAATGGTAGTCACCAGTGGATTACAAGCTGCTTCCACACTTCCGTTGCCCAGGCCTATAAACACGTTTGCAATGAACAGCGAAGTGTAATCCTTGGCCATCAGCAACAGAACAATGCCGATCAGGTGCATTCCAAATGCCATCCATACAACCGTACGGGTTTTTACGATGTCGATGAAATACCCCCCGGCAAACATGGCGACTGCAAAACCCCAGAATGCAGGAGCAAAAGCACGGCCAACCTGTTCGGGTGTCAAACCATAATCAGCAGTAAAAACGCCTTCAATCCTTGCCCTTATGGCAAATGTGATTGCTGTAACCAATAGCGCAAGACAACTTGCAATAAACAATCTTTTTTGATTTACCTCTTTCATAACGTGATTTGATTTAGAGTTTATGACTTCATTTAATTTTGCTGAAAGTAATTCTTGTAATAGCTGTTATTTTTGCAAACCTGCCAGATATTTTACCGATTGTGAAATCAACTTACGGTAATCTTCCGATTCATAAGCATTTTTATCATGTCCAGGCTGCAGGAAAATGATAACAGATGAGTTATACCTGTTCTCCCAGCCAATAACCGGGCTGCTCTCAGGATGGTTTGTTTTCAGCAACGGTTTCACTTTGGAAGATACCTTGTAGTTGCCATATACCTCGTCGAAGATCCTGAAATTTTTCATTCCCCTGGTAGCGTCATGGTCAGGATCGGCTACTTCAACATCGACCCATATATCGTGACGGTAAGTGGATAATTGATCTGAGGGAATATCCTGGTTACGTTCTATATACTTCCCCCCAATAATATCTTCAAAATCATTCCACTGCTGATAAGAAACCAGCGCATGATGTAAAAAAAGAAATGGTTTTCCCTTTCTGGTCAGATCAAGGTAAGCCTGTTTTTCCTCATCTGAAACCGGCTGCCACATATCATAAAACACAAGCACGTCGAATTTCTCAGCCTGCCCGTCAGCGATGGCACGATTGGCCGAGGGCTGAAGGTAATGTTCATATTCAACTTCCTCCAAAGCATCAAACATCTGAAAAAACTGCAGGGTATCATAAGAATGTCCGCCTGTTACAAGCATTATTTTTACAGGTTGGGCATGAAGATTAAAAAACATTCCCAGACATAGAGTGCATGTCAGAATCAGTTTCATGGTTATCGTATTTATCTTTCAAAAGTAAAAATATGAATTAAATTAACTTTCAAAACAAGAATGGGTTTAAAAGAAAGCTGTGCATAAAAATATTTCTGACATGATCATGTTTCCGGATTTTTTAAGCCGCTTTTAAAAAATTCTTTTATATCAAAAAAATCACCATTTTTACCCCATGTCTGTAAGAGTAAAGATACAGAAGCTGATGGGGTGGCTGATCCCTTCCTCCCTGCTGATTATACTGGCTGTCCTGATCACCATCTGGGTAGTTATGCCTTCATTTTTAGCAAAAAAGATGTCAGATTATGCCACTGAAAAATCCGGTGGTGAATATACCTTATCAATTGAAGACATCCGACGGGGGATTTTCCCATTATCAGTTTCAATAAGCGGGGTCTCTCTTGAGCCTTCGGGTAGCGTTAATCCGGATGAAGGCGGGAATCTTATTCATTATAGTTTCAGTGCAGGAAAAATAGCCATGAATGGTATTCACCTGCGTGAATTATTTTTCAATAACAAATTCTCGTGCAGGCAAATGAATATTCAAAAACCTGCCATAAAACTGGAGGGTGAAGAGCTGCTGCAAATTGATTCCCTGAATATCTCTGAAGGCACAATTGGAAATTTATGGCCTTTATTTGGTTTTGTTGAGGAAATTTCCATCAGCAGAATTGAATTTGAAGAGGCCAATTTTGGCTTTTACAGTGCTGCAGGTGACTCAAACTTTATATCACAGGCAGAAAAAGTATCTGTCGATATCCTTGGATTCCATGCAAGTTCAGAGATGGCTTCCAAAGGCACCAGCCTCTTTCAAACAGATGATGTACTGATCCGGATGAATCATTTCAGCATTGATATGGGCGACAGCCTGCATGTTTCAAACATCGATACCCTGCTGTATTCGCTTAAAACAACGGATATAAAAATTAAAAATTACCGTTTGTATCCTTTTTCAATGAATACGGAACAAAACCTTTTTGAGGTAAATGTACCCGAAGTTTATATAAAAAGTCGCAGCATTACACATTTTGCGCTGAGCGACAGCATTAAAGTCGGCTTTGTGGAGTTCAATCATCCCAACATACGGTTCTACCAGAAAAGCAATCCTGAACAACTCCAGGTAGAAGACTTTAACCAGTTCGACCTTTATTCCCTGGTTCAAAATAACCTGGTGAAGCTGGAAGTCGATACATTTTTCCTGCATGGGGCACATATGGAAATTTTCAGGCAGCCATATACGGATTCCTACAGGCAGCAATTAAAATCGGTTGATATTACCCTGGAAGGGTTTGCACTTGATTCAGCATCATCTGCAAACCCTGAGAAAATGTTTCACGCCGACGGTCTTGAAATGCAGGTTGCCGGTTATCACCTTAAACTTGAAGACATCGAACATCATTTCAGGGCTGAATCCTTGTTTGTATCTACAATTGCCAATCAGCTGAGCGCAAAAAACATCAGCATTCAACCTGTAAGTACTGGAGCAAATGACATAAGAACTTCCATCAACATCGAATGCAGCAAGGTAAATATTCAGGACCTTCAATTTCTGAAACTTTACCACGGACGGATTTTACCTGCATCAAAGATTGAACTTGTGGAACCTGATGTACAACTATTATACCGGCTGGATAAGATCAAAAAGCAAAAAAAGCCTGGATCTGGATTACTTTTTGAAGTTGTAACAGATTATATGGAGGGCGTATATGCTGAAAATGTACTGATCAAAAAGGGTACCCTTGCAATCAGAAACAGTGAAAAAGAAGAATTGAAAGGGTATTTTGAGTCTGAATTTGATTTTCAACTGACAGATTTCAGCCTTGATTCATCGAGTGTTGAGCGCAGCAGCAATTTCTTCTTTGCTTCCGGATTTGAATTGCAGTTTTCGGATTACAGCATGCGTCTGATTGATAATCTGCATAAACTTAATGTGGAAAAGGTAGGCATATCGAGCCAAAACGGGCTTGTGCAAATTGAAAACCTCGAACTTCAGCCCGTTTTTGACAATCTCACTGCCGAAAAGATGAGAAGCATGAACCATTCGGAGTTGTTCAGGATTTCAGTGCCCAATATCAGCCTCAGGAATGTAGACCTGAACAGTGCCTTTTTCCATAAGAAACTTAGCATTTCACATTTCAATATATCGCAACCCAGATTTTATTTTGAAAATTTCAGCTCATTGAAAACTGAAAATGAAAGACAGGAAATTTCGGAGGTATATCAGTTGCTCTTTAACTATGTTGAGGATATTGATATCAGACGATTTTCAATAGATGGTGGTCTGCTTACCTGGATCAACCATACCCGCGAAGGAGCAACCACCTCATTCGACAATGAATTTTCAGCTTCTCTTGAAAATTTCAGGCTGAATCAGGCAGAACTTGACAGGCAACGGCTGTTGTTTTCGGAAAATTTCGAAGTTTCCATTAAAGACCAGGAATTTGAACTTTCTGATAATGTGCATATCCTTAGAGGAAGCGAGATTTTGTTTTCTTCGGCCCGGTCGATGATAAAAGTAAAGAATGCACTTTTATATCCTCTTATTTCTTCAGAAAGCTATGCAGGTCTTCGCACCACTTTCCAGGTTGACATTCCTGAAATCAGCATTGAAGGTTTTGATTTTCAAAAAGCATATAACTCACAGGAGCCTGAATTCCGGTTACTGGAAATTAATAAACCCAGATTGCAGGTATACGTAAAGTCGGATGAGGCAAAATGGCTTGATTCAAAGTCATACAGGTTCCCACTGCCCTCCTTTATTGAGTCAGTTAAAGTAAACGAGTTAAAAATTACAGAAGCCCAGGCTGTCAGTTATAAAGTTCAGGGCTTCAACCACAGTGCAAGGGCCAATTTTTTCTTTGACCTCAGATTGCCTCAACTGGTTCTGAAAAATAATGAAATGAAACAGGTACAGGTAGAAACTGAAAATGTGCTGATTTCTGTTTCAGGATTTAAAACACCCATCGATGATATTCATAATCTTGTTATCAAGTCCATTGATTTTAACAGGAACAACAAATCACTTCAGGTTTCAGATCTTGAGATCATGCCTTTCACTTCCACTTCACAACAAAACCAATTTTCAATCAAAGCACCTCAGATCAGTTTTACAGGTTTTGATTTTGATGCTGCAATCAACAACAACAACTTTGTATTCAACAAAATTGAAGCCCGCAGGCCAGATATCTCACTAATTATTAACCAGGAGTCAAAGGAGGATACCCTTGATTTCCTACAGTCACTCGATTTATATCCATTCGTCGAACATCTGGTTAACCAGGTCCAGATAAGCCAGCTCAACATATCAGATGTAAATCTTGATATTAAATGGCCTCAAAAACAATTTAGAAATGAGAACATAAACCTGGCTTTCAACGACATCCTGCTGAGTGAAAACCAGCCTGCACAAAATCTCCTGAATTCGCGTGAATTCCAGATTTCCACTACCGGACTATCAGTCAAAAGCAAGGACGGGCTTTATGAATACTCTGCTGATTCAATGATATATAATTCTGCAGCCCATAAAGTAAGGTTGGAAAACCTGGCAATCAGGCCAATGATTCCAAAGGAGCGTTTCCCCCTGCGGGATGGATACCAGAAAGACGTGACAAATTTAAATATTGCTTATGCTGAAATCAGGGGTATAAACGAAAGAAGATGGATACAGGAACAGATTCTGGATGCAGATCTGCTGGAACTGGGTCCTCTTAAATCTGAAATATACCGAAATAAAAGGTTTCCGTTTGACCATAACCAGCGTCCGCAGTGGCCACAGGATTTAATTAAAGAACTGGAGCAGGAGTTTGTATTTGATTCAGTAAGACTGTTGCCCTCAAGCATCAGGTACAGTGAATTATTGGGAATATCAGAAGAACCAGGATTCATTGAATTCAACCGGCTGACCCTTTCAGGCGGTACCTTTTCGAATATAGAATCAATTAACCGACAAGGAGGGCCCTTGAAAGTTGATGCCGAAGCGTACCTTTATGATCAGGCCAGGCTATGGGTCCAATTCACGTTCAATCTTACAGATGCAGACTATTTACATACAGCCAGGGGATACCTTGAGCCCATACAGCTTGATGTATTAAATCATATTTTAAGGAAATCAGAACCAATTGCCATAGAAGGAGGTAAACTTAACCGGCTTGAATTTGATTTGTCGTTTAACAGCCGTTATTCTGAAGGTGAACTGTTTGCAGGGTATAATGATCTTAAAATTGCCGTTTTTGAATACAGTGGTGAGGAGGTACAAAAAGACAGGTTTACATCTTTTCTGGCCAATACGCTTAAGGTTAATTCTCATAATTCAGGTACTGATCCGGTAAAGATCAGGCACGACCGGGACGAGGAACGTTCAATCATCAGTTTCTGGTGGAAATCGTTGTATTCAGGTATTAAGTCGGTTATTGGGATTTGAACCATTATCAGGTTCCGAATAAGATACTGCAATTAATTTTTTAACTTTGAAAGCTACATAAGATTATTATTCATCATTGAAAGGAGATATTTAAAACAAATATCTTTGCACATGTTTGAACCTGCCCATGTAAGAAAAGGTTATACTATCAGATAAAAAGAATAAAATTTTGAAATTAAATAAATTTGCAAAATGAACAGAAATGCATACCGCTGGGTTATCCTGTTTTTGGTATTTGGGTTAACCTCCTGCCACAATCTTTTTAAAGATGATAAAAAAGACCCCGAATTTCAGTACCTCGTGAATTATGAGATGGTCAGGTCGTTCCCACAATCCATCATTCAGGCAATGATTAATTCAATTGAAGGAGATTTTCCCGGAGTAGCAGAACTAAGGGAACGGGCTACAAATGGAATCATCGTTTATGAGATTACCTATAAAACAACCTTTAAGGGAGAATCGGTTTTGGCTTCAGGACTTGTAAGCGTACCTGCCGGGACAGGCACCTATGATATGATTAGTTATCAAAACGGCACCACCACACTCCATTCCCATGCTCCAACAGCCGATCCCGACAGGGAACTTGTCAGGCTGATTACAGCTGTCGCTTCCACAGGATTTGTTATTTCACTTCCCGACTACCTGGGCTTCGGTGAATCGCAAGATATGATGCATCCTTATTTGCATAAAACCTCAACAGTGCAAAGCGTACTCGATATGATGCGTGCGGTTAAGGAATTTGCACAAATACAGGAATTCCAGCTTACGAATGACCTTTACCTGGCAGGATATTCAATGGGTGGTTGGGCAACACTGGGTGTTCAGCGCGAAATAGAACTTAATCATTCGAATGAGTTTAACCTCAAGGCAAGTGTACCGGCTGCGGGACCTTACGATTTGACATATACTAATCAACAAATCCTGGAAATGGAATCATATCCGATGCCTTATTTCTTCGGCTATTTGATTAACACCTTTGTAGAACTGGAGGAATCCACAACTCCTGTAAATGAGATATTAAATCATCCGTATGATTCCCTGGTTACTGTACTGTTCGATGGAAAGCGTTCGGGCGAAGAAATTAATACATTTTTTACTATCAGTATAGAAGATTTGTTTACAGAAAATTACAGGTTGAATTATGATTCAGGTGAAACTTTTGCATCCTTTAGATCAGCACTGGAGACCAACAGTATTGAACCATGGAATGTACAAACGCCTACCATGCTGATTCACAGTACAGGTGACGAACTTGTACCTTTTGCAGTAACCCAGCAAACCCGTCTTGACCTGATGGCTGCAGGAACCCCTGAAGATAGGTTATATCTGGTTCCAGTGCCAGACTTAACCCATAATGAAGCAATTACAGCTGCAGGTATATTATCCGTAAAATGGTTTCTTGATTTAACAGAGTAATCAGGACCCATAAAAAAATATGGAAAGCAAAACCTATGTTTTACTTTCCATATTTTTTTTAGATCTATAATCCGGATCCTGACAAAAGGAATTCAGGCCAACAGCAGATCAATAATTATTTTCATCCCTGAAATCATTCATCAGGCGACGGAGCTTTTTATTTTTTAAAGCTTTGGGGAAAACTTCGAACAGGTAATTAACCTGTGAAAAATCCTGGTCCATTGCAACCAGCATCATATTTAAAGCCTCCTTTTCCTGTTTATTTTCAAGCAAAAGGCTTACCATCCGGTACTTAAGCAATACATCCTCATTCTTTTCAATTCCTGAATGCAGAATTTTGATTGCATTTTCAATTTCACTCCATTTAAGGAAAACATCTACCCAAGTAAGCCATACATCTGTATTGTCGGCCTCCAGTTCTGCAGCCTTAACAAGTACTTTTTCAGCCTCTTCCGGCCTGTTGCTATCGCTGTATACTTTTGCGAGCGTCAGCCAGTATTCAGAGTTGACTGAATCAATTCTGATGGCTTTCTTTATGAAACTGACGCTTTTATCCCACTTCTTTTCCACCCAGTATATCAGTCCGATCCCAAAAAGGGCGGTATCATTCTCAGGATTTAATGCAATGGCTTTCTGATAATTTTTCACTGCCTTTTTATGGTCTTCAAGATTGAGAAAACATTCGCCAATATAACAATAGGCATCATCGTTTTCAGGATCTCTTTTCAGGTATTCATCATACTTTTTTACAGCATCAGCATATTTGCCTGCATTGGCATAGGCATTGGCTATATTAAACAATGACTGATCGAATTCATCGTTGAGGGCAAGTGCAAATTCATATGCTTCAATGGCATTTTCATACTGCCCTGACTTGTTATAGGAGATGCCAAGATTAAACCAGATTGAGAAATTAAATGGATCGATATCAAGGTATCTGTTATAGTATTCGATGCTTTTCTGATATTCACCCTCCTGATCACTGAAGAATCCAAGGTCGTAAAGTGCAAGTTCATTTTCAGGGTTAATCTTGAGTGACTGTTCAAAGAAGCTGACAGCTTTTTCCACCTCCCCGGTCTGAACGTATGAAGCTCCTATGTGATAAAGAATATCATCTTTTTCGGAGCCTGAATTTTTAATAGCTTTCTCAAATGATTTTTCAGCTTCCTTTTCATCGCCGATCACCAGCCATGCTGAACCTTTCATGAGGTGGATATCGGGGTTGTTCAATTCAACCTGTTCGGCAAGATTCAAATATTTCAGTGCATTCTGGTACTTCCCTTTGCTAAGAAGCACCTGGGCATATTTCAATTGCAAAGGCACTGCTCCGGGGTGTATTTGTATTCCCTGAAGTGCAGCAATTTCAGATGTAGTAATATCACCTTCATCAAGAAGTGATTCAACTATGCTCTCAAACTCAGAAACATCGAAATAGCTTTTTCTTCCTGAAGCAAGTGACCGCTTAAACCTGTCAAGCACTTCACCGAAGTTTTCTTCACTCAAATAATTCCAATCTTCTTTATTCATTCAATCATAAAAATTGACACAGCGAAAATAGCAATTCAACATGAAAAAACACTATAGTTTTTGTTAAAGGTGTTGTTCCCTTAACAAATCAAGTACCGTTTTTACCGGGTTGAAAGTTTCCACGGGCACTTCCACGAACAAAGTATTCCAGTTGCTCATTGCTCCGTTCCACAAGCCGGGCAGTTCCTGTGCTTTTAATTCTCTTCCGTCTTTCGACTTTTGTGAAATAAAACCTGTGGCCGGATCGGTATATTTTGTAAGATCAAATTTTTCGTTCCTGTAATTTTTTATGCCACATACAAGGTCAACAGGGTTAAAATGTGTGGCATGTTTTAATATATCCTGCTGTTTTGCATTTTCGGGGTCGATTTGTGAACTTTCGACGATCTGGAGAGAAACTGTTCCATCGGGATTTCGTGCCCAAAAGGGCCCACCACCCGGTTCACCCTGATTTTTTACCATTCCACATACGCGGAGTGGCCGGTTGTATTTTTCTTTCAGGTAATATAGCAACTCATCTTTTTCGGTGTAGTACTGGCTTCCCGGAGGTTTAACATTTAAGGTATTTTCCAGAAAATTAGCTGCTTCGGCTAAGAATCCGCTTTCAAGGCTCACACTGTCCTTCTCATTTAGCTGCTTTTGGTACCTGAAAATCTTCTCCTGGTACTTCAGCAGGATCCCTGCAAGTGCTTTTTTATATTCCACTGTAACCTGCTTCAGACGGTCAGGGACAACATTGTCGATATTCTTGATGAAAACAAGATCTGCCTCCAGGTCGTTCAGGTTTTCAATAAGTGCACCATGCCCACCGGGGCGGAAAAGAAGGTTGCCATCGCTCTCCCTGAAAGGTTCATTATTTAGATCGACTGCAATTGTATCGGTTGAAGGTTTCTGAATACTGAATGAAACATCAAACCGGGCTCCCGTTTCAGCTTCGTATTTTTCTTTTACAATTTCGAATATGCTCCTGAAGCCATCGAGATGCTCGGGTGAAACTGTAAAATGAATTCTTGCAACCCCCTGGTTATCCTTACCATATAATGCGCCTTCTGCAAGATGCTCTTCAAATGGAGTCCGTTCTCCGTTGCTGTACTTATGAAATTTCAGCAAGCCTTTTGGAAGGGAACCATAATTGAGTCCTTCCACATTCAACAGATTCTCAATCCATTTTCGGCAGTCGTTTTCTGCATCCTGTTTTTCGGCAAGTTTCTTCAGATCAGGGTAGAATGCAAATTTTTCCTTATTATTAAGAAACTCCCTTGCCGCTGCATTCTTTTCGAGAGCAACAGATGGATCATCATCTGACTGACATTTTTCAAGGGCTTCAAACAATGCTTTAAACATCCGGCTGGCAGCTCCTGAGGCAGGAACAAATTTTAAAGGTACAATGCCTTTTTCAATCTGCTGAGAATAATATTCCCCGTAATCTTTTACATTTTTGTCATCCAGAAGGATTATTCCATGCCCGACAGTTGCAGCCTCATCAACTTCAAGGTAAGGAAATCCCTTTTTGAAATTTTCTATCTGTTCCTTTACTGTTGCCGGATCTGAACCTCTCTTTTTTACTTGAATTTCATCGTCCTGTGAAAACATATGCATGAATTTTGATTGACATTTAAAATTAGAAATAAGATTTCAGGTTTAAGACATAAACAAATGCAATTATTACAAAGTTTTCAACATTAATAAACATTTGTAATTATAGCTTTACTGACAGATATAAACAGGAAAAAGATATCTCATTTAGTTTTTCGTTTTTCGTATTTTCGCCATTCAGGTAACTCAATATGGAACAACAACAATACTTATGGGGGCATTCCAGACGCTACAACGATTTTTCAGGTTATTTCAGAAAACTTTTCAACGAACGGGTCCAAAAGGTTTCCATTGATGCGGGATTTACCTGTCCAAACCGCGATGGAACCAGGGGGCGGGGTGGATGTACCTACTGCAACAATAAAACATTTAAGCCAACATACTGCGAACTGGAGACACCTGTCATTCTTCAGGTTGAAAAGGGCATCCGTTTCTTTGAGAAGAAATACAAGTCAATGAAGTTTCTTGCCTATTTTCAGGCGTATACCAGCACATGGGCACCGCTCGAAGATCTGGCCACGTTGTATGAAGAAGCCTTGAAACATCCAAAAATAATCGGGCTGGTCATTTCTACAAGGCCCGATGCAGTTACTGAAGAACTCCTGGATTATCTGGCCCGCTTAAGCGAAAAAGTATATGTCATGGTAGAATTTGGACTGGAATCCCACCTCGACAGGTCTCTGGAGAAACTTAACCGTGGACATACATTTGCAGAGTCGGTATGGGCACTTGAACAAACTGCCCGCAGAAAGATCAACAACTGTGCCCACATGATCCTGGGATTGCCTGGTGAATCGCGTTACGACTGGCTGGAACAGGCAAAAGTCATCTCAGAATTGCCGGTTAAAAACATCAAACTGCACCAGTTACAGATTCACAAGGGAACAGTTATGGAAAAGCAATTTAAGAAGAATCCTGAGCTGTTTCCATTATTTTCAGCCGAAGAATATACGGAACTGGTGGTAGATTACCTTGAACTGTTGAATCCGGCCATCATCATTGAACGTTTTATAAGTGAAGCACCTCCCGATTTACTGATTGCACCGAAATGGGGATTAAAAAACTTCGAGTTTGTTGCAAAAGTTGAAAAAAGGCTAAAAGAAAGATCCACCTGGCAGGGAAGGTTAAATAGCTGAAATTCAAAGAACAGCTTAATCAAAATCATGTCTGGTTATTACAGTGCACGTGAGTTTCTAAAAAAATTCCCTGCCTGAAGTCTGATTTGTTGATTATTGATCATAGATTAATTATTTTTGATGAGATACTTATTGCTTAAAGCTGGTTTTAAAAAATACCAGTCGTAGCAGTACTCAACTATTACTTTTGAACCATTTATGAATGGAAAAAATTGTTATATCATTTTAAATGAATTGATTAAAAACCATGTTCCATGCGCAATTGCCACTGTTACTGAATCACATGGTTCTACTCCTCAAAAACCGGGAAGCACTGCAATATTTGGTCCATCCGGAATACTGGCAGGGACCGTGGGAGGAGGTACTGTTGAACATGCCATACAGAAAATCTCCGAAACAGCTCTGAACAGTAAAACTTCATCCATTCACCACTTCAGCCTGGATCATGAGGTTTCAGACGCAGAAGGTTCGATATGCGGCGGGGGCATGAAGGTACTTGTAGATTCGCGGACTGAGCAACATCAATTGGTTTTTGATTCCATCACCCGGTCGTTGAACGCACGGCAACACGGAGTGCTGATCACAATTGCCCGGAAGGATGAAAGCGGGGACTTGATGACAGAAAGATTTTGGGCAGTAAAGGGAAATGAGGAACTTCCCGCAGGTCTTTTGAACAATGATATTCTCAGGATCATAAGTGACATGCTTAATAATCCTATTCCCAATGAATTCAGGGCATATAATTCCGCTGGCACACATGAAAAAAAACGTGTGCAGGTTTTTCTTCAGACGGTTACTCCCCTGCCCCGCCTTGTAATTGCAGGCGCAGGTCATGTAGGAAAAGCACTATCTGTTCTGGGGAAATTTCTTGGTTTTGAAGTGACGGTATGGGACAACAGAAAAGCGTATGCCACCAGGGATAATCTTCCTGATGCCGATTTTATCATGAATGGGAGCACAGAGGACAGTTTTAGTACTTTTAATGCCGATAAAAATACTTATATTGTCATTGTAACTACAGGTCATAAACAGGACATAGAGGTTCTTAAGAAGCTGATCGGTTCTGATGCAGGTTACATAGGAATGATAGGGAGCAGAAAAAAAGCCATTCTTATTCGCGACATGTTTCTGAAAGAGGGCTGGGCGACAAAACGACAGTGGGATAAACTGTATACTCCGGTTGGAATTGATATTCATTCGGAAACAGTAGAAGAAATTGCAGTGAGTATTGCTGCAGAACTGGTAATGGTCCGTCATCAGATAAATAACAGAAATGAGTGATATATGGGCAATAGTGCTTGCTGCAGGAGCATCCTCAAGGATGGGAACACAAAAACTGCTCTTGCCATTCAATGATAAAACAATCATTGAGAAGGTTATTGAAAAGGTTGAATCAGTGGTCAAATCGGATTTTGTTGTGGTATTGGGATCCCACCATGATGAGATCCGGGAGAAGATAGGCAGGCAGGAAGTAAGGTTTATCCACAACCTGCAGTACATGGAAGGGATGCTCTCTTCTGTAATTTGCGGATTCAGGTCATTACCCGGTGAAGCAAAAGGGGCCCTGTTGTTTTTGGGCGACCAGCCGCAGGTTCCGGCCGAAGTTGCCATGCAGGTTATAGCAGCCTGGAAAAAATCAGGAAAAGGAATTGTAATTCCTGTATTCTCCGGCAAAAGGGGCCATCCCGTTCTTATTGAAACACGGTACAGGAAGGAAATAGAGGAACTGGATCCGGAGCAGGGCCTGCGGGTTCTTTCAAAAAAATTCAGTACCGATGTGCAGGAAGTGGAATGTAATACTCATGAGATTCTCAGGGATATTGATACGCCCGAAGATTATCAGCAGGAAATAAATAAAATAAAATAAATATGGCAGAAAAAATTCAGTTTCAACTAAACGGAAAAAATGTGGAAGTGCAGACAGAACCCAACCAGACATTGCTTTGGGTTTTAAGGACACACTTTAATTTAACAGGCACAAAATACGGATGCGGGCTGGGCTACTGCGGTTCATGCACTGTATTGATGGATGAAGACCCGGTAAGATCATGTGGAATTATGATGGAAGATGTTGCCAATACTAAAATTGTGACCATTGAAGGCCTCGAAAAAGAGGGTAAGCTTCACCCCCTGCAGCAGGCGTTTGTTGATAACGATGCATTGCAATGTGGTTATTGCACACCGGGAATGATCATGAATGCAGTGGGATTACTGGCTAAAAATCCCGAGCCTACACGCCAGGAAATTGTGGATGGAATGGAGGATAACCTTTGCAGGTGCGGAGCACACACCCGGATCATTGATGCCATTGCCTCTGCATCAAAAACGATGAAAGGAGTTACACCATGAAAGCAAGTAAAATAGACAGTTATTATTTCCATGATGTAAATACACCGCCGGTGAAAGTCGACAGGAGGGAATTTCTTAAAAACCTTGGAGGTGGTGTGATCATTGTTTTTTCTTTAAGCCAGCTGGCTTTCACTAAAGGATTCTATGGCCTTAAGGAAGGGGATGTTCCCGGGTTCAATGCCTATTTGCGGGTAAAGGAAGATGGCCGTGTAGATTGCTACTCCGGCAAAATTGAAATGGGACAGGGAATCAACAGGTCATTGGCCCAGGTTCTTGCCGACGAACTGGAAGTGGATATTGAACAAGTCGACATGATCATGGGAGATACGGATCTTTGTCCGCATGACGATGGAACCTGGGGTTCTATGACCACCCGTTTTCATGACCCATTGATACGTGCAGCAGCAGCCGAAGCAAGGGAAGTGCTGAAACAACTGGCATCTGAAAAGCTTGGCACACCTGTTGGGCAACTGGTTATATCGAACGGCAAAATTTTTTCAGCTTCTGAAAGCAGCAAATCCATTACTTATGCAGAGCTGACGAAAGGTCAGAAAATTATACGGGAAGTCAGCACGAAACCAGTCATCAAGAAAGCTGGAGAGCTCAATATAACAGGGAAATCCTTCCTTCGGAGCGATTCTTATGAAAAAGTCACAGGGAAGGCACTCTACAGTGCAGACATCAGGCTTCCGGGATTATTGTATGCCTACATTGTAAGGCCTCCTGCACATGGTTCAAAACTTATATCAGCTGATACATCTGAGGCAGAAAAAATCAAAGGAATACAGGTAAAAAAGGATGGTGACTTTATTGCCATTCTGCATGAATACCCTGAGACTGCAGAACGTGCAGTTCAGCTTGTTAAGGCGGAATGGGAAAAACCTGCACCCAGAGCTGACAACGAAAGTATTTTTAGCCATATATTAAAAACGGCCACCGACAGAAGGGTGAGATATGAAGGAGGGAACCCTGAAGAAGGGATAAAGGGATCTGATTTTGTTTTCGAACATGAGTATCATGATGGATATAAAGCCCATGCCTCCATAGAAACACATGCAGCAACAGCAGTCTGGAAAGATGGAAGGATTACCATGTGGGCCTCATCGCAGACACCATTTGGCACACGGCAGGAGGTTGCAGACAAACTTGGAATTCCAAAGGAAAATGTCCACCTGAAACAAATCTTTCTGGGAGGAGGATTTGGTGGCAAGATATATAACCAGCAGGCAGTGGAAGCAGCACGTATAGCACGTATGACAGAAGGAATACCTGTACAGGTTATGTGGAGCCGCCGGGAGGAATTTATGTATGATATGTTCAGGCCTGCTGCCGTCATAAAAGTTCATTCGGGCATGAAGAAAGATGGCACCATGAATTTTTGGGATTTTGATATCTATTGTGCAGGTGACCGTGGAACAGAATTATTTTATGAAGTTCCAAACCACAGGACATCCAATCTGAACGGAAAGGATGTTCATCCTTTCGGAACCGGTGCGTGGCGTGCTCCCGGCAATAATACTAACACATTTGCACGCGAATCGCAGATAGATATTATGGCTCACAGGATTGGTATGGACCCGCTGGAGTTCAGGCTTAAGAATATGAACAATCAGAGGGCTATAAATTCGCTGAAGGTTGCCGCCGATAAATTTGGCTGGACAAAAACAAAGCCTCCAAAAGGTACCGGCCGGGGCATTGCTGTTGGTTTTGATGCAGGGACTTATGTAACGGTGATCGTTGAGGTTGAAGTCGATGCCAAAACTGGGCAGGTTGATGTGAAAAGGGCAGTAGTAGGCCAGGATATGGGACAGGTTATCAACCCACAGGGAACAGCCATTCAGGCTGAAGGCTGTGTAAATATGGGATTGGGTTACGCTTTAATGGAAAATATAGAATTTAACTGGGGCGAAGTTAAAACCACCAACTTCAGCAACTACCAGATCCCCCTGTTCAGACACGTTCCTGAAGTAATTGATTCTGTAACAGTTGATGCCATGGACCAGCCTCCGCAGGGAGGCGGTGAACCTGCCATTATCTGCCTGGGCGGAGCTGTTGCAAATGCTGTATTTGAAGCATGCGGAGCCAGGGTTTTCAGGTTACCGGTTACTCCTGAACGTATACTGGCAGCTTTAAAATAGAATGATAAGGAATCTGATTTCGAAACAGCCGCTTCAGCTTTAATATGCAGCGGCTGTTTTTTTTATTTTTCACCGGCCTGTGGAGTGCCTGATTATTTCTTCTACATGAATGCGGGTTGTGTTAAGAAATGGAATTCCCAGGTATTGTTCTTCTGTAAACATGATAGGAAATTCAGTACAGCCGAGAATCAGTGCGTCGATGTGATGCATATCTTTCATTTTTTGAACAATATCTAGCAACTCCTTCCTGGTACTTTCTTTAAAAATCCCCAGTTCCAGTTCGGTGAAAAGCAGTTCATTGATCCTGTCGATTTCCTTCTTCTCAGGAATTATAATCCGTATCCCCTCCGGCTCAAATACTTGCTGGTAGAAATCAGCATTCATGGTAAAGCGTGTACCAAACAGTCCGCATTGCTTTAATCCCATCTGCTTTGCCCTGTTAAGACAGGTTTCTACAATGCTTATTAAAGGTATCTGTACCCGTTGCTGAATTTCGTTGAACAACAGATGGGGTGTATTTGCACTGATGGCAGCAAAATCAGCACCTGCATATTCCAGCTTTGAGATGCAGCCTGAAATGTAGCTAACTGCAGCCGGATAATCCTTTGCATCGAGATACCCTATAAACCGTGCCATGTTAACACTATATATAATGATTTCAGGATAAGTCAGATTTCCGTCACTGCTCCTGCTGTTGACCAGGCTTATCATTTCCTTGTAATAATCCATTGTAGCTTCGGGCCCGAGTCCGCCCACTATACCTATTGTTTTCATAATAATAAGTGTATAAGATTTCAAATTAACCATATGAGATCTGCATCATTATGTATCAGTCGACAGATTCCATAATGCTAAAACAGACAATAACTTTGGATTGCTCTGATTATATTTAAAAAATAGAGAATTAGTGTTTTTGAGTTCGGTCTTCTATAACCACAAGCCGGTATTTATGTCCTCTCATTATCAATCTGTGTGCCTGAATATGGAGATGTTTTGTGACAGGTTTATTATGGATCTTAAAATCACGGATCATAGTAAGTTCGGAAAGATTAGAACCAGACAAAAGTTCCCTCATCTGGCATATTTTGCAAAAACTATCTGCTTTTGTAACGATATTGCCTCTTTCGGTGCATCCCATGATCTCACAGAACTCATGATCCAGAATATCACCCTTATCGCTTTTGGTTAACTCCTGAAATGCCTGATTGAAATATTTGATTTTAAAGTCGTGATCGGTAAGAAAAATAGCATGCGGATGATGTTCTATCAATTGATTCACCAGGTCGTTTGCTTCTTCAATCCGTTGAAATTCGAGTCTCATGGCGTTAATTTTTAATGAATTAGGTAATCCGTTCCAAACATTTTTTCAGCCAAAGTGCATGATGATACTTATTAACCAATGTAAGAATTAATATTGAAATAATCAATTTCAATAAAAAAAATCACCTTATCAAAGATATTGGTTTAACCGGCATCAACTGAGCCAAAGACTCTTTTTAAAAGATCAGTTACCCTTGCTGCCGGGTCTTTTCTTATGAGTTGTTCTTCGGCCTCAACCTTCAGGAACAATCCATCCAGTCCTTTGCCAGTAAGATATTCATCAAGTTTAACGTCCACAGGTTTAAGGCCGGCAACCTGACCAACCATGGATCTGGCAACATCATTCCATCGCTGCATCAACATATTCCAGCTTTGGGAGGTTGAAACATTTCCAACCAGTTTTTTATCGAGAGAGGCCTGGATCTTTGGTTGATACAAATTAAACAACTGGTCGTAGGTGGTCCGCTGCAGATATTGGGTTGCAGCATTGTTTTCACCTTTCAGAATGCCCATGGCATCATTGATTGTCATGTTGGTGATACTGTTCAGGAAAATCGGTCCGGCTTCAGAAACAGCATCTTCTGCAGCCCGGTTGATCCTAAGCAGGACATCATCGAGCAGTCCCTGACCACCAGGAATTTTGCCAATGTTTTCCACAATGATATCTGCTTCAGGGGGAAGTAAGATTTTAACTGCCTGGTCGCGGTAATAACCATCAGTAACCCCAAGCCGTTCAACTGATTTTTTAACTCCCACAACCAAAGCTTCCTTCAGTCCGGCAATCACTTCAGTCTGAGTTAGCTGCCCTGAGCCTGCAGCCTGTTGGGCTATCTGCATCAGCTCGGAACAGGATGAAATAAAAAACACCGCACCCAGAAGCACAAAAGCATATAATTTTCTCATAACCTCAAGTTTTAATTATTTAAATAGTTCATCTATCAGATCCTGCCTGTCATTAGCTTTCAATTCCTGTATGATCGATTTTCTGTATTCGCGTTTATACCAGAAAAAGAATTTACGCTGTTCCCGCTTTTCATTCTGATTTCGGGCCGTGTACACTTTTTCTAATGTATAAGGGTGATATCCTGAATAATAAATCACAGTAGCCAGAGTCATCGGGGTGGGCGTAAAATCCTGCACCTGCTCCAGCCTGAAATCCATCTTCTTTGTCTGGATAGCCAGATTCGCCATATCCTCCGGCCTGCTACCGGGGTGACTTGAAATAAAGTATGGAATTAATTGCTGGTTTAGTTTCTCTTCTTCATTTATATTTCTGAATTCCTTTGTCAACTGCTCGAAAAGTTTAAATGATGGCTTCCTCATGAACTTGAGCACCTCATCTGAAGTATGCTCCGGAGCAACTTTAAGACGGCCTGAAACATGATGCTTAATCACTTCCCTCAGGTATTGTCTGTTAACTTTATCTGCTTCTTCCTTTCCTGTTTTTTCCAGAATGAGGTCGTACCTGATTCCACTCCCGATAAAAGCTTTTTTGATTTTTGGATGCCGTCTTACTTTCTCATAAAGTTCGAGCATGGGTTTATGACTTGTATCCAGATTTTTGCAGATTGTCGGAAATATACAGGATGGCCTTTTGCACTTTTTGCAGATTTCCATGTGTATACCCTTCATCTTGTACATGTTTGCCGAAGGTCCTCCCAAATCAGAAATATATCCCTTGAAATCAGGCATCCGGGTTATCCTTTCAACTTCCTTTAAAACTGATTTTTCAGAACGGCTTGCTATAAATTTCCCCTGGTGGGCAGAAATAGTACAAAATGTGCAACCACCAAAACAGCCCCTGTGAATGTTGATGGAATGCCGAATCATATCATAGGCAGGAATTGCTCCTTTTCCATTATACCTCGGATGTGGAAGCCGGGTATAGGGAAGATCATATACCCTGTCTATTTCCTGTTCTTCAAATACAGGCCATGGTGGATTCACAACTATTTTTTGATCACCCACGTGCTGCTCAAGTTTTTTTGCTTCCATCTTATTGGATTCCTCCTCAATATGCATAAAATTTCGCGCATACTTCTTTTTATCGAGAAGGCATTCCTCATGCGAAGCCAGCTCAAATGAGTTCCATTCCTTCTTAGTGGCATATGAAGAATTCTTATCAATAAGAAAAGCAGTCTGATGAATATTTGTAAGGCTTTTTACAGGAATCCCCCGCTGCACAAGCCTGGCAAATTCTATAATCGATTTTTCTCCCATCCCGTAGAAAAGCAGGTCAGCTCCTGAATCAACCAATATGGAAGGCATCAGTTGATCAGACCAGTAATCATAGTGGGTTACCCTCCTTAAGGAGGCTTCAATACCGCCGATTACCAGGGGCATATCTGGATATAATTTTCTGATGATCCGGGAATATACTATGGTAGCATAATCCGGGCGTTTCCCCGGAACTCCCCCGGGAGTGTAGGCATCATCCGACCTTTTTCGTTTACCGGCAGTATAATGGTTTACCATTGAATCCATGTTTCCTGCTGTAACGGCAAAAAACAGCCGCGGGATACCAAGCTTTCTGAAATCGCGCAGATCATCCTGCCAGTTAGGTTGAGGTACAATGGCAACTTTAAGGCCTTCAGCTTCGAGAACACGGCCAATTACTGCGGCACCAAACGAAGGATGATCGACATAGGCATCGCCCGTAAAAAGGATTACGTCAGGCTGTTCCCACCCCAGTTTTTTTAATTCCTTAAGTGACGTAGGCAGCCACAGGGTATTATCTTCTTTAATCCTGTTCATTGATATTGCGTTGCCAAGATTAACAATTAATTTCGGGTTTTGATAAAAAACATGTTAATTTTGCTTTACTTATCTTCAGATTTCAAGTTGCATCCTAGGAAATTACTGATGGAAATATTAAAACTGAAAGACATTTATAAAGCTCCACCTGTATTTTCACTTCTTGGCGGGGAATATTTTGCCAAGTTCCTGATGTATATTCTCAGATTTAATAAGCTCAATAAAATCTATGAACAGATTGCCTCAAAAAGTGGCATTGATTTTATTGATGAAATCATCCGTATTCTCGAGTTCAACATTGAATTTGACCATCAGGAACTTAAGAAAGTTCCACCCGACGGCCCGGTGATCGTGGTGGCAAACCACCCTTTCGGTGGTTTCGACAGCCTGTTGCTGATCAAATATTTATCGATTGTAAGATCTGATGTAAAAATTATAGGAAATTTTCTGCTTCATAAAGTAGACCCGGTATCTGAATTCTTTATAAACAATGAATTTCCCGATTCCCGTCAGGGAAATGAAAGTGGATCTCACAGTGCAGAAGCAACGGAAGCCATCAGCCACCTTCAGAAGGGGGGTATTCTTTGTCTTTTTCCGGCAGGGGAATTGAGCACCTATGGTACATTTGAGACCATTACCGATCAGGTGTGGCAGTTTCCTGTGGTTAAATTTGTTAAGAAAGCCCGGGTGCCTGTGCTGCCGGTTTATTTTCAAGGGACACACAGCCGCCTGTTTCATCTTATAGCTAAAATTCATCCTTCACTGCGCCAGGTAAGACTCCCATCTGAACTACTTAGCAAAAAACACAAAAACCTTAAAATCAGAATTGGAAGTGCCATAAAGGTTGAAGAGCAGGATAAATTCTGTGATATCTATCAGTTTGGGCGTTATATCAGGGCAAAAACCTACAGCATGGAGTCGAAACTGGAGGTAAAACGCTTCTTCAACTACAACCTGAAGCCACAGATAAAACCTGAACCCGTCATAGAACCTGTATCCAATGAATTTCTGCTTTCAGAAATACAAAATATCAGGCAGCAACACATATTGTTCAACCTTAAAAACTATACGGTATATTGTGCACCTTCGGCTGAAATACCTCATATACTCAATGAAATAGGCCGCCTTAGGGAAATTACTTTCAGAGATGTTGGTGAAGGCACCAACCGCTCTATGGACATTGATGAATTCGATTTGTACTACTATCAGATGTTCATCTGGGATGAAGAGGAAAAACGTATCGTCGGGGCTTACCGAATCGGGAAAGGAAAGGAAATTATGGAGCAGTATGGTAAAAGGGGATTCTACCTTCACTCACTTTTTCGCATAGATGACAATTTCATCCCGGTATTGAATGAAAGCCTTGAACTTGGAAGGTCATTTGTAATTAAGGACTACCAGCGCAAGCCCATGCCTCTTTTCCTGCTTTGGAAGGGCATCCTGTATTTCCTTCTCAAGAACCCGGAGTACCGCTATCTCATAGGCCCGGTAAGCATCAGTAACAATTACTCCAATATATCAAAGACATTAATTATCAGCTTTATAATGAGGAATCACCTGGACTGGAAAATGGGCCGTTATGTAAAGCCCAGGAACAGCTTTAAGTTCATGACGGATAATCCCGACATCAATATACTGATGGAAGGCATGGAGCATGATATTAACCGTCTTGATAAAGCGATAGGTGATCTGGATAAGATGAATTCCGGGCTTCCTGTTCTTCTGAAAAAGTATATAAAACAGAATGCCAAAATTGTTGCTTTCAACATCGACCCTAAATTCAACAACTGCCTCGATGGACTGATTGTTCTGGATGTAAATGATGTACCTAAAAATACCATTGAAGCACTTTCAAAAGAAACAAATGATGGTTCAATTCTGGAGCGTTTTTATACCCACAGGGAATAACCTGGTTTTCATTTCCAGAAATTAAACATCTTTCCATTTACTCCAAATACAGGATCAGTTTCAGGAAGCGGAACATGCGATATATTGTGCTTAGCCTGTTGAAGTTCTTCGGGTTTCCCATAATGCATATCCCAGTCCTGCCCAGATGGATAAGCTCCGACAACAGCGAAATTATCACCTGAATCGATCCTTTTATGGGCCGTGCCTGCAGGCAATACAACAAGGTCGCCCTTCTCAATTCTTAAATGATCATTCTCAGGGCCACCAATCTGCACTTCGGCCCAGCCTGAAATAACACCTAACACTTCATGGGCTGTTGAATGATAATGATGAAAATTATAGATTCCGTTCCGCCAAAAACCTCCCCAGTCATTGATGGAAAATACCTGTTCAACTTCAGAAGCAGGATCATCGCTTCTGAATTCAAAAACATTCTTATATACCAGAACAGGGAGTTTTGGATTATTAGGGAAATTGCCATTTTCTGAAAACAGTATGGGCATTATTTTCGTTGTCATATTTAATTGTCCCTGCATATTTAAATGTATTAATATCAAAAAACTTAGTAAAATAAAATTTATCTTCATTTTCATACGCCTGATTTAATGAACCAACAATTTATCCTTAGTTTTTGTTATTTTGGCCGTCCTTTAAATGCCCGGTTATTTATAGAAAACAAGATTTGATTGATGAATTGAATTTCCCATACATTTCTTAAGATATTCATGATCCGGCATTCATAAAGGATATATTTTAAACAAAAATCTTTCGTATGAAACGAACGGCAGGTAATTATTTACTTCTTGTCCTCAAAGGAATGGGAATGGGTGCTGCAGATGTTGTACCAGGTGTGTCAGGCGGGACCATTGCATTTATTTCCGGGATTTATGAAGAACTGATCAATTCCATAAAATCCATAAACTTCAAATCTGCGAAGCTTCTTTTGTCAGGAAAATTTGCTGGTTTCTGGGAAGCCATTAATGGCAATTTTCTTTTAGCTGTGCTTTTGGGAATAGCCATCAGTATATTTTCCCTTGCCAAAGGACTGGAATATCTGCTCCACAACTATCCGATCCTGGTATGGGCATTCTTTTTTGGACTTATTGTGGCATCAACCATTTATGTAGCCCGGACTGTAAGGAAATGGGATACTGGAACCATAATTGCAGCCATTATAGGGACAATCGTAGCTTATTTTATTACTGTCATCTCTCCTGCAGAAGCCAATACAACCTGGTGGTTTATCTTTCTGTCAGGCTCAATCGCCATATGTGCAATGATTTTACCCGGAATCTCAGGAAGTTTCATTCTTGTTTTACTGGGAATGTACCGGTTTATCCTGGAAGCAGTGGGCAATTTTGATATAGTGGTCCTGCTGATATTTATGGCAGGGGCAGCCACAGGCATTATAGCATTTTCAAACCTGCTTTCCTGGCTTCTTCGAAAATTCCACAATCTAACTATCGCCCTGCTGGCTGGTTTTATGGTCGGCTCCTTAAATAAAGTCTGGCCATGGAAACAGGTAACCGAAACATTCACCGATCGTCACGGAGAAATCAAGCCTTTGGCTGAGATCAATATTCTTCCCGGAACCTATGAGCAAATTACAGGGGCAAACCCGATGCTCACAGGAGCTGTTCTCCTTGTTCTGGCAGGATTCGCCCTGATTTTTATCATTGAAGGAATTTCCAAACTAAAAACCTGGAACAAATGAAGCAATTTGGCCTGATAGGATATCCCCTTACGCATTCATTTTCGAAACGCTTTTTTACAGAGAAGTTTGAAAAGGAAAATACTGCTGCGTCCTATGAAAATTATGAGATTGACAATATCAATCTGTTACCGGGAATTATCCTATCCAATCCGCATTTGTCTGGATTAAATGTCACCATCCCATACAAGGAGCAGGTCATGTCTTTCCTTAATGACATGGATATAGCAGCAAGGGAAGTAGGAGCTGTAAACACCATAAAAATTATAAGAAAAAACAACAATATATTTCTGAAAGGCTTTAATACCGACACCTGGGGCTTTGAGAATTCACTAAAGCCCCTGCTGAAAGAACATCATAAAAAAGCTTTGATTCTCGGAACAGGAGGAGCCTCAAAAGCAATTAAGTATGTTCTGACAAAACTGGGTATCGGATATATATCAGCAACTATAGAAGAGTTGAAGGAAAATGAAATCAGGTACTCAGATATAAACAAGGATATGATGGAGGAAAGGCTGCTGATCATTAATGCCACTCCACTGGGTACTTACCCGAAAGTGGATACTTCCCCGATGATACCATATGAATTCATAACCCGTGACCATCTTCTGTTCGACCTGGTTTATAACCCTGAAGTTACCCAGTTCATGGAAAAAGGTCGTTTAAAAGGGGCCACTGTAAAGAATGGTTATGAAATGCTGCTGCAGCAGGCAATTAAATCATATGAAATCTGGAACATGGCTTAATTGTTTATTGTAATATTCAAAACTGATTTATATATTTAAATTCCAGAAAAACCAATGGCAAAAATGAACTTATCAGAGAAGAAAAAGATATTATTTGTATGCATGGGGAATATTTGCCGTTCGCCCAGCGCAGAGGCTGTTTTTACAGGCCTTGTCAAAAATAAAGGGCTCATTGGAAAATATGAAATTGATTCTGCAGGTACAGGCGGATGGCATGTAGGTCAGCCAGCTGATAAACGCATGCAAAAACATGCTGTTAAAAGAGGTTTTAATCTTACCAGCATTGCACGACAATTTGACCCTGACCATGATTTTGACCATTTCGACCTGATCATAGCCATGGATGATGAAAATGTTTCTGAACTTCGCAGTCTTGCCCGGCACAACCATGATGTGAAAAAAATCCATAAGATGACAGATTACAGCAAAGAGTGGCGGTATACCGAAGTTCCTGACCCCTATTATGGTGGTGATGAAGGCTTTGAACTGGTGCTGGATCTTCTTGAAGATGCCTGCGAGGGCTTGCTTGAAAAAACAGAGCCTAGCGAATAATATCAACAATCACAGAAACCAATCCGGGTTGTTTCTCAAGGCTGTCAGCCAGTTGCTGAACTTCCAGCTCAGATGTGACTGCCACCATGAAAATGAACCTGTCGGTAGCATCATGAACATTACGCTCAAATCCTGTTGAAATAATTTGCATATCAAATGTCTTAAAAACTTCACCAATAATCTGAATATTTAAATTTCGTTTCTTAACAATGATTTCAATTTTTCTCATCGACCTTTGCTTGAATATCCTTTTCTCGATCAGGTTCATGATTGTAAGGGCAAACAGGATAACCGCAATTCCAATGATGCTTACCCAAAACATTCCGGCGCCAATAGCCATGCCCACTGCTGCCATTGCCCAGATGGAGGCTGCAGTAGTCAGTCCCTTGATATCGGCTCCAAACTTTAAAATGGCACCTGCACCCAGAAATCCGATGCCCGATACAACCTGTGCAGCGATCCTGCCAGGGTCTCCACCGTCATTAAAAGTCTGCGGTATATAAATAGAAATCAGCATAACAAGGGTTGAACCTATGCTGATCAGGATGTGGGTACGCAGTCCTGCAGGCTGGTTGCTCATTTCCCGTTCAATTCCAACCAGTGAACCTGCCATAAAACTGATAAGCAGGCGAACTATAGAAGTTTCCCAGGTAACCTCATTGGAATAAAAGATTGTATCCAGCAATTCCATTGTCTGTTATTTTATCCGGCAGTAAACATTTATACCGCAGATATAACAGCAGACATATCCATTCGGTTTTAAGATGGAAGCTTGTTGATCAGTTACTGAAATGATACAGGAAAGTTACAAGGGCATCATAAGCAGGCTTTTTCTGCCCTTCTATGTCAACAATGATTTTTACCTGGATTTTTGCTATTCCTCGAAGGTTACGGATGTCATGCAGTGAAACCCTGGCCCTGATTTTATCATTAACAAGAACAGGCTGTTGGAAACGAAGGCTTTCTATCCCGTAGTTTACAATCATTTTTACATTCCTGACATCAACAATGGAATACCAGAGGTAAGTGAGCAGTGATACTGTCAGGTAGCCATGGGCAATTGTGCTTTTAAATGGTGATTCTTCAGCAGCCCGCTCCGGATCAGCATGTATCCACTGGTAATCAAGGGTGGCATCGGCAAATTTATTGATCTGATCCTGTGTTACCTGAATGAATTCCGAAACTCCGATTTCTTTTCCCAGATATGACTCAAACTCCTGGTAGTTGTTTATGATTGTCTTTCCCATTCCTTGTTTTTATAAAGATGGCAGCAAAGAAAGGTATTTTGATGTTCAATACGGATGAAAATCCCCGGCGTTGGAACAATTATCATGAAAATAAGCTTTCGTCATTAGAATTTTTTGACCCTGCGTTCCAAATTTAAATGCAACCTTTCATGAATATTTATCACCTTTGCATCACATGCCAATAATTTATGACATCAACAGTTAAAAGTACTACTTTCCTGGCAATCCTTGCAACTTGGCTTTGGTCAACTGCCTTCGCAGGTGTCAAAATAGGACTGCAATACCACACCCCATTACAGTTTGCCGGTGTGCGTTTTATGATTGCAGGAGTGCTTATTTTAGTTTTTTCAGGGCACCTGAGCAGGTTTTTCCTGGAAATCAGAAGAAACATAAAGCTTGTTGTATTGGTCTCCCTTGTACAGATATTTTTTCAATATGCTTTATTTTACACCGGTCTAAACCTGGTGCCCGCAGCGCTGGGAGCCATGATCATTGGATCATCCCCCTTATTTATAGCCATTGTTGCACATTTTGCCTTTCATAATGATAAAATGACCTGGTTAAAGACCTTCAGCATCTTAACAGGAGTTGCAGGTATAGCCATTATTACCCTGGGCAGAGCAAGCGTTGAAATGAGAGGAGAAGCTGAATTGCTGGGTATCGCACTTTTATTGCTCAACAACCTGGTTTCCGGGTATGCCAATGTCCTGGTTTCAAAATCACCTTCGGGAATTTCCCCTGTAACATTAAGTTCCTCATCGCTGATTATAGGCGGAATTCTGCTTTTTACGCTTTCTATCCCAATAGAAGGATTAAATACAGGGCCTTTTCCTGCCGAATATTATGCAGCTCTGGCTTGGCTTAGTTTTCTTTCTGCAGCAGCCATATCCATTTGGTTTATCTTGCTCAGGCGCCCTGGGGTTAAGGTGTCGGTCCTGAACGTTTGGAAATTTCTGATTCCGGTATCCGGAGCTATTATAAGCTGGATCCTGATTAAAGAAGAAAGACCTGATCTCATTTCCATAGCAGGAATGTCTGTTATTGCCTCATCCCTCTTCATGCTGAGCTATGCAAACCGGAAAAATGAAAATAAAAAAAGACAGCTCTCCGCAGAAAAGCTGTCCTGAATATTATTGTCTGAAGAATACTATTCTTCCAGCACCAGCAGCTCAATTTTCCTGAAATCTGTAGGATGGCTTTCAGCCTGAATTGATATGCTTCCTTTGGAGATAATCAGGTTCCCATCCTCAGGAAGGAACTTTGAATAATTTTTATCCCTTGGATCTAACTGAGGTTGTTCATAGCTCATCACCTCTTCCCCTTCAACAAAGTGCCGTATGATCTCACCACCTCTGACTTCCACCTCAACAGATACCCACTGATCGCCATGATATGTTTTTGACCCTGAAACCATGCAATGATCTTCCACCAGGACGTTATCCATGACCACATTGGTTCCCGGTGTGCATAAATTCATGGTTGACCGTTCATCGGTGCCATTTCCTCCCAGCAACTGGACTTCAATTGAAACCGGAAAATCCTGGTCAAGTTCCATCGATTCTGCACTCTGTCCATGCAACATTAATCCATTATTGCGAAATGCCCAGCCCGGACCCCCCTTTACCTGTTCATCAACAAAACGATATTCTACCCGAAGCCTGTAATGGGAAAATTCACCATTGTAGAACAGATGTCCGAACTGGTCATCCCAACCATCCCAGTTATCATACCTTACCCTCAACATGCCATCTTCAACCTGAAAAGTATTGTTCAGATTATAACCCAATTCATATCCACGGAATTTAATCTGCCAGTCGTTCAAATCCTTTCCGTTAAAAAGCTGTATCCAGTTTTCCCCGTTTTCATTCTCAGCAGATTTTTCATTTCCCTGTTGCGACCTCTGACCGGTATTGCATGATAATACTAACAAAGCCATGAATGTTATGACTGTGGATTTTAGATGAATAGAAAACTTTTGCATATTATTTTTATTAGAATTTAGTCGACTATGTTTTCAGGTATAAAGGTAAAATAAAATCTGATTTTTTCTTATTTTGAAAAAAACGGAAAGCTTTCAAAGGTATTCATTCCTTGAATTCCTGTTGAGATGTGTATATTTGACAGTTTAAATTATCTGGTTTGATATCGTTTGGAATAAAATACTGGTATCTTTTTTTACCACTTATCCTGGTGGTAGCAACAGGCATTATGCTGCTCATGTACAGGGGCAATAAAAAAGATTATGAACTCAGCAGGCAACAACGGGTTACATTGATGGTATTAAGGTTCTTATCTGTTTCCCTCATTGCCTTCCTGTTACTTTCGCCTTTTATTAAGAACCTGAAGAAAATGGTCAGGCATCCCTTGATCATTGCAGCCTGGGACAACTCTGGATCGGTTGTTTCCACCGCCGATTCCTCTGAGGTGGCCGAAAACATATTGAACCTGAAGAACATGATTTCCAGGGAACTTGGAGATGATTATACATTGCTTAACTATTCTTTCGGGGAAAATACTGAAGTAAACAGCGAGCTTGATTTTTCAGAAAAAAAGTCAGATTACAGCCAGTTGATAACAACCCTTGTAAACAACCATTTTCATGAAAAAATAGGTGCATTGATTTTAACTGGTGATGGGATTTATAATCAGGGCAAAAATCCGGTAAATATGCTTCCGGATATCAACTATCCGGTATATACCATTGCCGTTGGCGATACAACGGAAGTTGCAGATGCACGGTTGCAGGCTGTCAGGGTGAATCGTACGTCTTTTTCGGGAAATCGATTTCCTGTTGAAATAGATGCTGCATTTTCCAAATTACAGGGCCGTCCTTTAAGACTTACTATACGCGAAGGAGAAAAAGAAGTAGCCCAAACGGTAATCTCGCCGCAAAATGAAAGTTATTTTAGTATCCAGGAATTTATTTTGGATGCCGGTGAACCGGGACTGAAACATTATACTGCAGAAATTGAAAACTCCGATACTGAAAGAAACACTAAAAACAACCGGTTACATTTTGTAGTCAATGTTCTTGAAAGCAGGCAAAAGATCCTGATTTTATCCGATGGGCCACATCCTGATATTGGTGCCATCAGGAACACGCTGGAACAACAAAAATCATATGAAGTGACTGTGGTCACTGAAGAACCCTATCCTTCAAATATTTCAGACTTTAATCTTGTAATACTTCATCAGTTGCCCACAGCGAGAAAGTCGATGCAAAATATTGCTACTACCGACGATAAACTACGGATCCCGCTCCTTTTTATCGTGGGTAACCGGACATTCCTTCCCCAGTTAAACGCCTTATCGGGAGGTGCAGAAATTCAACCCCTTGCAGGTTCATCAGAAGAAGCACAGGCCTTGATTGATCCTTCCTTCGGGGTATTTACCCTCAGTGAAAGCTTAAGGGAAATGGTCCCTCAGTTTCCCCCCTTGATGGTGCCCTTTGCCAACTATAATTTAGAACCAGGTATTTCACCCCTTCTGCAGCAGAGAATCAAAAATATAGAAACCAATAAGCCCTTAATGGCTGCAGGCATTATAAATGGGAAAAAAACAGGCTTCATTTTCGGAGAAGGAATCTGGAGGTGGAGGTTGAACAACTACTTCAGGAACCAGACGCACGACCAGTTTAATGAACTCATTAACCAGCTGGTACAATATCTTGCCCTCAGGCAGAATGAAGATAACTTCATGATCGATTTCCAACCTGTGTATTCAGAAACAGATAATGTGCTGCTGACAGCGGAAGTATACAATGATGCCTTTGAACGGATCAATTCAGAAGAAGTTACAATAGAAATAACCAATGACCAGGGGGATCATTTTGATTTTACCTTCGATGTACGCGGAAACGGCTATTATCTCGATGCAGGAAACCTGCCTGTAGGAAACTATAACTTCGAGGCATCTGTGACCATTGGCAGTAATACCTATACTGAATCGGGCAAGTTTGCTGTAACAGAAGTAAACCTTGAAAATGTAGACATAAGGGCAAACCACCGGATGCTTTACCAACTGGCTGCACAAAGTGGTGGTGGCTTTTTTAATCCCACTCAGGCAGATGAAATTATCAGCCAGCTTAAAGCAAGCAACTATCTCAAACCGGTCAGCTCATTTCAGGAGGCTATCAACGAACTACTTAACCTGAGGTGGATCTTTTTAGTGCTGTTATTATTGTTAAGCGTGGAATGGTTTTTGAGGAAATACTGGGGTATTTATTAAATACATGATTCAGAATGGAAACCGGGAGTAACAAAACAATATACATGCTGGGCTTATTCATCATGTCGTTGCTGATGTATTCATGTGTTCCTACTAAAAGCATTATCATCGACGTACCGAAATCTTCGCCTAAAGAACTACCGGCGGAGGTACAAAGCCTGACAATTGTATCACAGGCTGTTGGCAGCAATTTTACTGACTTGCACTCAGATTCGCTTCAAAAAATATTCTATAGAAAAAGGGGCGGGCTTGATACCCTTATTTTTGATTATCAGATGGCAGATACTACCATGAAAGCACTTGGGGAACTGCTTTTCGAATCAGGCCGTTATGATTATGTCATTCCTGTAGACCGTTTTCTTACCCCTCCGTCCCAACCCGGTGCAGAATTATCATGGGAAGTAGCATCAGCCCTGGCCGATACATTTCAGACAGATGCAGTGTTGTCACTTGATTTTTTAAAAACAAGGGTCATATCAGATTTGACCAGCGAAACAGTATACAGTTGGAATGAGGGTGGCTTTTATTCGGCATACAACACCAGTATCCGAATTCACTACGAAGCACTTTTCAGGGTTTACCACCCCACGCAAAAAAGAATTCTTTTACGTGAATTTATAAGGGATACGTTGATTTGGGAAGATGCCGACTACACACTCGGTGCTTTATTTGAACGCTTCACGCCGGTAAAACAGGCACTGACAGAAACAGGAATCAATATTGCACTCGATCTGTCCGAAAAAATTGCAGTACAGTGGCGACCTGAAAGAAGGAGATACTTTACTTTTGGCAATGCTGCAATGCGTAAGGCTGAATCAGCAGCTTCAGGTGGAGACTGGGTCAATGCGGTTGATACATGGATCAATATTGCAGAAAGTGCACGATCCAAATCCTTGAAAAGCAAAGCTGAACTCAATGCAGCCCTTGGCTCTGAAATACTGGGAGATATTGATTTGGCAATTGAATGGGCGCTTAAATCATACAATACAATGTACCGTCCGCTAACATATGAATATCTGGAAATTCTTAAAAGAAGAAAAAACGAAATCCAAAACAAATGAACCTGAAACTTCCGGTGCTTATCATTTCTTTGTTTCTGGGTGCAGCTTGTACAGTTTATAAGGAATATCCCATTGAAGTATATCAGCCGGAAGAAATTGCTGTTCCAACTGAAGCCAAAACTGCTGCTATCTTTTACCGTAACTTCAGGTACCCTGCCGATACGCTGCAGCAGTTCTTTAAAACCGACGGGCAGCTCATTAAGGCAAAAAACGACCCTTCCAACTCCGACAGCCTGCTGGCGGTAACATGCCTAAATGAACTTGCCCTGCAACTTAAAAACAACAATGTTTTTGATGAAGTCGCAGTACTCCCTTATGCAGCATTTGAAAAACATTCAGGAGACCAGTTGACACCCCTTCCTCCTGTATTGATCAGGCAACTGGCATCTGATGCTGTTGCTGATGTGTTGATTTCGCTAGAGACATACTCCAGCTTTTATTCGGGATGGACCGCCACTGCAGATGGTCCTCCTGCCAGTGAGGTGGTTACTGTTGCCGTGTGGGGAATTTATGACGGCGCAACAGGAAATCCGGCAGGGAATAAAACAATGATCGATACAATTTACTGGAATGGCTATGATGATGAAGGTAACCTTGTGCAAAATTTCAGGCTCCCTCCCCGTTTAGATGCACTTGGAATGGCATCGGCTATGGCAGGAGTAAGCTATGCAGAAAAATTTTATCCGGGCTGGCAAACTGTCAACCGCATGTATTCCATACCTCCCTTGCCCGATTTCTCGGAAGCAGCCGTGCTTTTTGAAGAGGGAAAATGGGATGAAGCAATCATGATCTGGACACGGTATGCTGATAACAGGAACGGGAAAATGGCCATCAATGCGCGGTATAACCTGGCGTTGGCTAGCGAGATGAAGGATGATCTTGATTCGGCAGATAAGTGGCTTTCTTCTGCTATGGAACTCGCAACCAGTTATCGCAGCAAACAGGATCAAAACATGATTAAAACCTATCAGAACATTCTTGCCGGAAGGCAAAAAGACATCAGGAAGATCAACAGCACAGATGGCAATTAAAAACCCTGATGGATTTGATTCCATTCATACAGAAGATCCCTGGAGTGGCAAATAATCACAGACCACAACTCATTATAACGCCAGTGGCAAAAGATATAGTTAGAAAAACAAATTAAACGTTTTCATTCCCGTTCCGGGTGGGACCAAATCTTAAGGACAAACACAAAACATTAAATCATTATTTCGTCCCTAAAGGGACCAGGTTAGTTGTTATCGCATGCTTTCTACCCACAATTCATTCCTAAAGGGAGTTAAATTATTCGATAAACCATCGTACCCCGTCTTTGTGCCGAAGGCACAATATATGGTTAGAAAAACGGATACCAGGGCATAATCCTCATCGAGGGTGGGACGGAACATCTTTACCAGCACATCAGCATCAACTTATCCAGATGAAACAGGCAGCCCCACCTACAAGCAAGCAACATGTAACCTGCAAACTAACTGCATGTAACCCGCAAACAAGCAACAAGAAACCAGCACCTATCCCACTTCAATCCCAGTCTATCTCTTATGCCATTCTTGATGTTAATTCATCTCCAACACTACAACCGACTTGGGTGGAAGATTAATCGTCAACATGTTGCCTTTTACTTTTGCATCATTGAATGGAACAATAAACACTTCTTCCTTCTTACCAAAATCGTTGTATGCATTGATCTGATTCGCTGTAAGCAACTCACCCTTCCCGATTGACACCTTTTCCATCCCCCGCATTTCGCATGAAACACTGGCAGGTTTGTCAGGATTCAGGTTGCTTAATGTTAGATGAACTTTGCCATTGTCCGAACGTGAGGCAGAAGCTGAGACTGCAGGAATCCTGCCATCTCCATGCACATATTCCTCCGATTGCACGGACGCAGGAAGCAATGTTGCATCATGGTGTACTTTATACATCTTAAACACATAGAAAGAAGGTGTTTTCACTATTTCAGGGCCCTGGGTAAGGATCATGGCCTGCAATACATTCACAGTCTGTGCAATATTGGCCATTTTAACCCTGTGGCAGTACTTGTTAAACAGGTCGAGATTGACAGCAGCCACCAGTGCATCCCGCATTGTATTCTGTTGGTAAAGAAATCCCGGATTGGTACCAGGCTCCACATCATGCCACACCCCCCACTCATCCACAATCAGTCCGACACGGTTTTGCGGGTCATACCTGTCCATAATATTTATATGCTTTCTGAGCAATTCATCCATGAACAAAGTTTTGCTCATTGTCTGAAAATATTCACTTTCATCGAATTTAGTGGCTGAACCTTTTTTCGACCAGTCGTGGGTGATTGTATAATAATGCAGGGAAATTCCCTGGAAACTGCGGCCGGGATTACCATTCTTCATCAGGGTTTCCATCCAGTGGTAATCTGAATCGCTTGGGCCGCATGCAATCCGGTACAACCGGTTATCGCCGTAATTTTTTGTATAGGTTGAATATCGGCGCATTTCATTCGCATAATACTCTGCTGTCATGTTGCCACCGCATCCCCAGTTTTCATTGCCAAGGTTCCAGTATTTCACATTCCATGGTTCTTCTCGGCCGTTGGCTTTACGCAATTCAGTCATCGGGCTGATGTTCCCTGAATTGAGATACTCAACCCACTGTGACATTTCCTGCACTGTACCGCTGCCAAGATTGCCGTTGATTACCGGCTCTGCATCCAGCTGCCTGCACAGTTCAAGGAATTCATGCGTCCCGAAACTGTTGTCTTCGGTTACTCCACCCCAATGCGTATTAATCATGGTAGGGCGTTGTTCACGTAGCCCGATGCCATCCATCCAGTGATATTCATCTGCAAAACAACCACCGGGCCATCTCAGGTTCGGAATTCCCAATTCACGCAAAGCGTTGACAACATCATTCCTGATTCCCTCTGTATTCTGAATATCCGAATCTTCTCCTACCCAATATCCTCCGTAAATACATCTTCCAAGATGTTCCGAAAAATGTCCATAAATATGCTTACTGATTTTTTCTTTTCCCTGGTCTGTATTGACAACAATCTTGGTCTGTGCCTGGGTGGAAAGCATGAAAACTGCACAGATGCAGGTGAGAATAGCCTTGATTTTCATATCACTGGTTTTATGATTCAATAATTTATGATTACGGGAATAAAAATAGAAAAAAAGTAATAAATACTATCATTTTCTCTAAAAACTCAGTCATGAAACCACAACCTGCTCTTTACTAATACTTTCCTGCCAGCTTTATCCCATCCGATCTGAATTCTATGAGCTTCCTTTTATAAAGGTTGCCTGCTGCTTTTTTAAAGTTCTTTTTACTAATGCCAAGCACAGATTGAATGGCTTCGGGCGAAGAATCATCAGACAAAGCAAGAAACCCGTTATTGTCTTTGAGCGTGCTTAACAACATTTCAGAAATGGGATCAATTTTACCATATCCCGGCTTTTCAGCCAGCAAATCAATCTTATCGTCATCCCTTACTTTTTGTACATAGCCTTTTATTCTGTTGCCAGGGGAAAGAGGCTTGAAAAGCTGGTTTTTATAAAGTATTCCCCAATGCAGGTTGTTAACAATAGCCTTAAATCCCAGGTTTGTTTCCTCTGCGATCAGCAATTCCACTTCTTCACCTGTGGAATAATTGGGAAAGACGTTATTCAGATACTTCTCTATTTTCGCAGATGCTGCAAGCCGGTTCGTCTTATCATCCACATAAATATAAACTATATAGTACCTGCCCTCTGTCATCTTAGCTTTCTGTTCGCTATAGGGCACCAGCAGATGCTTGGGCAGGCCCCAGTCGAGAAATGCACCGAAACGGTTTGTTTCTATCACTTTGAGATAAGCAAATTCTCCTGCAAGAGCAAGAGGCTTTTCTGTAGTTGCAACCAGTCTGTCCTCTGAATCGGAATAAACAAATACCTCGGCCTGGTTTTCAGCTTTTACCGCATCTGTAACAAACTTACGGGGCATCAGAATTTCGCCAAGGTTTTCCCCATCGAGATAAACCCCGTTATCGGTTTCCCTGATTACCTTTAGGGTATTGATTTTGCCTAATTCAGCCACAATTTTAATTTTTAGTTTTCCAATGATTTTAGCCTCTCCAGATAATCTCTTCCCACCTTGAATACAGTTCCATGGCGTGTTCCTTTGGGAAATTCTATCAGATGAGATATATCTTCCCATTTTTCCAGGTCCTTTGAACGGACAGCACCCATCTGATGATCGATGTATTTATCGAAATAAACCACCATGTAACCATCCACAACAGCAGTTGTAGGACCTTCCGCCCAATAGTTTCCAGTAACCGGTTCCGAAGGCATGCTGTATTCACCTGTCAGTTTTCTGCCCGTTGCCACCCTGATGTTCTTCTGGGCAGGATGCCGGGTTTCATCCTTCAGAAACAACACATACCTGCCTCTGTTCTTTATCAGGGTTCCGTCTATTACATTGAATCCATGATCATAAAAAAGTTTTGTATCACTGAAAGTTATAAAATCACGTGTGGTAACATAATACATCCTGTGGTTGTAGCCATTGTCTCCCGAAGATTCTGTTTCAGTAAACCTGCCGGGTATGGTTGTCGACCAGAAAATGAGGTATTGCTTTGATGCCTTGTCATAAAAGATCTCAGGCGCCCAGCAATTCTTAGCTTCCGGCTCATGCTCCATGACTGGCAGGTATTGTTGTTCCGACCAGTTCATCAGGTCCTCAGATGAAGCATATCCGATTCCTTTTTCATTCCAGCTAACTGTCCATACCATATGAAACTTTCCGTCCGGCCCTTGTATTATGCACGGATCCCGCATCAGTTTGTCTTTTCCTGCAACAGGAGCGAGGAATGATTTATTGTCATTCAGCGCCATCCACTTCATCCCATCGTCACTCCATGCAAGATGGAGTCCGTCTTCACCATTCCCCATGAAATATGAAAACATATAAACCTCATTTTTCTCCTGAGCTATTCCCTGAAAGCTAAATAGAAACAAGAAAACTGCTGTAGAATAAATACTGGCGCTCATGCTGATATAGATATTTATAATCCGGGAATCAAAAACTTTCAACCCCCTGAACGTTTCACTTTATAATTTTCCTGCTGAAGAATTTCAATTACTCGTGTACGAAAATCACCCTGAATCAGGATCTCACCATTTTTAACGCTGCCTCCTACCCCACATTTAGTCTTCAGCACCCTGCCCAGTTCCTTTAAATCATCCTCCACGCCAACAAATCCTGTAACAAGTGTCACACTTTTTCCTTTCCTCTGTTTGCGGTCGAGGGTTACTATTAATTTCTGCTGCTGAGGTGGAAGAGTTTTCTCCTCTTTTGTACCTTCAGTTTCATATTTATAATCAGGATTGGTTGAATAAACCATCCCAAGCCGGTCTTTCCAGTCATTCGCCATCATTTACCTCCTTGTCAACTGTCAACATTCATTTGTATTTCAAACAAAATTAACTGTATAACGTTTAATTTAAGCTGAATCAGCCAATTATTTATATTAATGTAAAATTTATTCCTATGAACAAAATAATTTACCTTGCAGTTTCCCTTTTGCTAATGACCATAGTAACAACAGGTCAGCAACAGGAAACACCACCTCTGACAGTTGAAAAAATATCCGATAAATTATACCAGCTCATTGGAGGCAGGGGTGCAAATGGCGGCATGTACATAGGCGATCATGAAGTATTGATCATCGATGCGAAAATGGATAAAGAATCAGTAGAGGCCATTTTTACTGCAGTGGAAGGATTTACGGACAAACCCATCAAATATTTGGTGAACACACATAGCGATGGTGATCATGTCAACGGGAACGAGTTTTTCCCAAAAGAGGTCATCATCATTGCCCACGAAAACTGCAGGGAAGAGTTTTTTCATCCCGGACGTGACGGCTCAGCTTCCCGTTGGAATGACAAAAAACTGCAGAGGTTCATTCCCCATCTTACCTTTAACGACAAGATGCTGCTTCATTTAGGGGGTGCACCTGTCGAGCTTCATTATTTTGGAGTAGGCCATACAACCGGTGATATTGTTTTGTACTTTCCTGAAGAAAAAACAGCCTTTATAGGTGACCAGGTGTTCTTCGGCAGGCCGCAACTGATACACTCATACAAGGGAGGCAATTCGTTTGAACATATAAAGACCACAGAAAAACTACTGGCCTCCCTCGACGCCGACCTTTTCTGCAGCGGCCATGCAGATATCAAAACACGTGCTGATATGGAAAAACACCTGGAGGATTTTAAAAACTTCCAGGAGAAAGTAAAAACGTTGGCAGGCTCAGGCAAGGGATTGCAGGAGATACAGGCAGAGTTTAATCCTGATGAGAAAAACCTTGTGGAGACAGTCTACAATGAAATCAAGGAAATGAACTGAGTAGGTTCAATTTTCTGAACTTCTTTTTACCACTTCACTTCGTCATTTGAAAGTACAGCATTTGATGGCCTATGGTTAGTGCCGGAAAAAACCTTCATCAGGTCATAGGTTTCGATCACTATTCCTTCCTCAGTAATGTTTCCGTCAGTGCCAGTAATTGCATTCAGGTCAAGCTGCAGGTGCCGTGCAAGAAACGGATACACTGCCTTGCGTTTTGGGAATTCATATCCGTGACCCTCTTCAGGTAAATGTACATGTTGCACCATTTCCTCTGCATCCATGAGCTGGTAAATGTATTGGATATGGGGGAATTCAACATCAGGATTGTTCTTAGTCCAGTCGGCACCATCAGAAACAATCAGCATAGGCCTTGGTGCAGCAAGTGCAGCAATTTCCACATTGTTGGTCTGGTGTGATGGACTTTTATGAATGGGCATACCGCTTTCACAAACGCAACCACCAAAGAAATGGGCCGAAACCTGCACTACAGGAACCGACACCTTAACCCGGTCGTCGACAGCAGTTAATAAAAATGCCTGTGTTGCGCCCCCTGAAGCTCCGGTAACTGCAATACGCTCTGAATCGACATAAGGGAGCGAAATCAAAAAATCAAGTGCCCTGATGCTGTTCCACAACTGCTGCTTCAAAGCATCCCTGTGATGGTGCTCCCACCCCCAGTCTGCCATTTCTCCATAACCGACCATATCAAATGAAAAAACCACTGCACCCATTTTTGCCAGTGCCGCACACCTGATTTGTGCATCCGCACGATAACGCCCATAATCTTCAGGTTTGGGCCAGTGCCCGTGCGCACTCAAAATCCCTGCAACCTTTTTATCTCTCTTTTCAGGCAGGTACAAACTACCGGTAACAAAAACCCCTGGAAGGCTTTCAATGGCTACATTCCGGACAGAATATCCTTCATATTTTCTTTCATCAGTAAACTTCGGATTCAAATTGGGTTTCTTTGGAATCGGGTAAAGGTCTGAACCTTTCAGAATTCCCTTCCTGATGATTTCTGCCCGCTGAAGCCACTCTTTTTCTGTACGGTATTCCCCTTTCAAATCTTGTATTACCCGGGCAGCTTCTTCTTCCGTATAGTAATGGCCTACACAAAGGTTTTCCTTAGCCGGCTCCTGAGAAACAGAAGCGTACGTCGCTGAAACCAGGCAAACGATCAAAAAATAAAGCGTTTTCATAATCCGTATTTTATTTTTTCAGCATCATTGTTTCGATTTCTTCCAAAGATTTTCCTTTTGTTTCTACCAGAACAAACCTGTAAAAGAACAGGCTCACAAATGTGGCAACAGTGAAGAATACAAAAACAGGCCCAACTCCAATTCTTGATGAAATGACAGGAAACAAAAGGGCAATACCAAAATTGAATATCCAGTGTGAAAATGAACCGATGGCAGTTCCCCTTGATCTGACTGTAGTGGGGAACATTTCCGATAAAATAACCCAGATGACTGCACCTTGCGAAAAAGCAAAGAAAGCAATATACCCAATCAGCAGTCCGAGCAGGATAAATCCTTCGGTATTGCCTGAAATAAATGCCCAGCTGAACAATCCCAGGAAAACCGACATGCCGGTGGCACCAACATAAAGCAAAAACTTCCTGCCAAAACGGTCGATCAATGTCATGGCCAATATGGTGAACAAGAGGTTGGTGAATCCGATCAGCACCGACTGGAACAAGGCCGACTCAGCAGAAAAACCTGCTTCCCTGAATATGTCGGTGGAATAATACATAATTACATTAATGCCGGCAAACTGGTTAAACATACCGATTGCAATACCAACGATAGCCAGCTTTAACATGGGCCTCCTGAAAAGTTTAACCTTTCTTCCCGCAGTTTCAGCCTTGAGAGATTCCCTGATGGAAGCAACCAGTTCATCAACATTTTCTCCCGGATTTACTTTTGCAATCACATGTCGAGCTTCCGCTTCCCTTCCGGTTTTTACCAGCCATCGTGGACTGCGGGTAATGAAAAATAACAAAACCCAAAGCAAGGCAGAGGGAAAAATCCCTGCAAGAAACATCCAGCGCCAGCTGCCATTCAGCACACTGTCGATCATATAATCAGAAAAAAAGGCAACCAGGATTCCCGTAACAATGGCCAGCTGGTTTGTTGCAACCAACCGTCCTCGTAACTGTGGTGGCGAAACTTCCGAAATGTACATTGGAGTAAGGACAGATGCACCGCCCACTGCAATGCCTCCGATAAAGCGGCCAATGATGAACACCCAAATATCGGGAGCCAGCCCGGTGGCAATCATTGAAAAGAAAAACAATGCTGCCATTACCTTCAGCATATAGCGCCGTCCATACCTGTCGCCGGTCCGGCCAATGAACAATGCACCTGCAACACATCCGGCAAGAGCTGTGCTCACAACAAAACCCTTCATGAATTCGGTAAGCTGAAAATGCTCTGCCACATAAAAAATGGCTCCGTTAATCACTGCTGTTTCAAATCCAAACATCAGTCCGCCCAAGGCAGCAACAAATGTGACGAAGTACAGATAACGCCTCATAAGAATTCCGGTTTTATCGGTTTATGCAGGTTAAAGATAATACTTCGGGAGAATTTGACCGGATTATACATGGCAATTTGTTACATCCTGTTATTTTTGGATAATTAATATCGTTTAAATCTTGTATTGTATGATTTCAAGAAGAAATGCATTGAAGGGTCTGGCTGTAATTGCCGGCGGCACACTTGCAAAACCTTTGTCAGCAATTAAAGTAACCACTCCTGCACCGGAAAGAAGTTTTTCTTTCTGTTTGAATACCAGTACGATTTCGGGACAAAAGACAGGCTTTCTGAAAGAGTTTGAAATTGCCTCCAAAGCCGGTTATGATGGTATTGAAATCTGGGTGCGCGATCTTGAAAAATATGTACAGGAGGGGGGCAGCCTGAAAGACCTTAAAAAATATACAGCCGATCTTGGTCTGACAATTGAAAATGCCATAGGATTTGCCCAATGGGCCGTTGATGATGAAGCTGCCCGCAAAGCAGGAATGGAACAGCTGAAAAGGGAAATGAACATGCTGGTTCAGACAGGCTGCTTACGCATTGCTGCACCGCCGGCAGGTGCAACAGGTCAGCCGCTCCTCGATCTTATGAAAGTTGCAGAACGCTATAAACAGGTACTTGAACTGGGCGATAATACCGGTGTGCTGCCACAACTTGAAATCTGGGGCACCTCAGCCAACCTGCACCACATCTCACAGGCACTTTTTGTAGCATCGGCTGCAGATCATCCAAAGGCATGTATCCTGCCCGACATATACCACATGTTCAGGGGAGGCAGCAGCTACCACAGCTTAAAATTATTATCAGGGGCAGCAGTTGAAATGTTCCACTTTAATGATTTTCCCTCTTCCATACCACGGGAAAAACAGACCGACAGCGACCGGGTGTTTCCTGGCGACGGAGCAGCTCCATTCAATATAATAATGCCTTACCTTAAAAAAGGCGAGGGAAAAATGGTCCTTTCGCTGGAGTTATTCAATAAAGATTACTGGAAAGGTGAAGCGCTGGAAGTTGCAAAAACAGGGCTTGATAAAATGAAACAGGTTGTGGATGCAGGTTAACTTTCCGGCAGCTGATTCTTCAGAACAGATTTAAGTTCTTCTGCACTATGAACTCCTTTGCCGGTCCATAAGGGTTCCCCTTTCCTGAAAATCATCAGGGTAGGTAAGCTGCTGATTTTATAATGACTGGCTATGTATGGATTTTTATCCACATCCACCTTTACAATTTTCACCTGTCCCATTTCCTGCTTCACTTTTTTAAGCACCGGATGTACCTCTCTGCAGGGGATACACCAATCGGCATAAAAATCAACAAGCACCGGACGTGAAGAATTAATAATCTGTAAAAATCTGGGATTCATTCTTTTTCTTCTGCTTTCTTTTTTCTTTTTGTAATAAAATCATTCAGCATGTCACCTGTGAGATAACCCACGGCTGCGCCCCATAAGGTGCTCCAATACCATACTGACCTGATGACACAGGTTCCGCTCAGGCAACCAATGTACCTCCAGTATAAAAAACCACCCACAGTGCCCAACAGGGTAAAAAGGATTGTAAATTTCTTACTTTTAAAAACTTCTTTGATATCCATGCAATAAAGAAACAACAGATATTCCATCTGGTTTTCAGGTTGCGATAAATAAAAGTAATGGGAGATAGATAAAATTATTGATTTATTAACATGGAAAAAACCATTATTGAACCTTTGTAAAGATAGATTTGATCAAAAAAAGCAAGGGTTATTGCATCATATTCGTAATTTTGATAGTCAAATAAAACGAACAAAAAAAAACATCAACATCAACAACTTTTAATTATGAAAAAGATTATCAACTATTTGGTTACAGGCCTGATTGCGGTGCTGTTTTCATGTACGGCATCCGAAAATGCCCGGAAAAAAGAACTTTCCCTGCCGTATGAAAAATATCAGCTGGCAAACGGGCTGGATGTGATCCTGCACCAGGATCATTCTGATCCCATTGTTGCCGTTGCTATCCAGTTTCATGTAGGATCAAACCGTGAAATTCCGGGTAAAACAGGCTTTGCCCACCTCTTCGAGCACATGATGTTCCAGGAATCGGAAAATGTAGGACAGGATGAGTTCTTCAAAAAGATTCAGGGTGCAGGCGGAACATTAAATGGCGGAACCAGTAACGACGGAACCATTTATTATGAAGTAGTACCAAAAAATGCACTTGAAATGGTGCTTTGGATGGAGTCAGACAGAATGGGATACCTCCAGAACACCGTTACCCGTGCTGCTTTTGCCAACCAGCAGAATGTGGTGCAGAACGAAAAACGTCAAATGATGGATAACCAGCCTTACGGTCACAACACCTGGGTTATTGGCAAAAATCTGTATCCTGAAGGACATCCTTACAGCTGGACGGTCATAGGCGAAATGGAAGATTTATTTAATGCCACCATCGACGATGTAAAGGAATTTCATTCAAGATTCTACATTCCCAACAATACAACCCTTGTACTGGCAGGTGATTTTGATAAAGAAGAGGCTAAAAAACTGATCGAAAGGTATTTTGGTGAAATACCTAAAGGTAACGACCTGGAAGATCCCAAACCTCAGCATGTAAAACTTGATTCAACCAAAAAACTTTATCATGAAGACAATTTTGCACGGACTCCGCAACTTACCATGGTATGGCCGGGTGTTGAACAATATTCCGATGATTCTTACCCGCTGAACTTTCTTGCCAGGGTCCTTGGCAGCGGAAAAAATTCACCTTTTTACAAAGTTATTGTAAAAGATAAAAAACTGGCCCCAAGAGCAGGAGTGTTCAACCGCTCTGGGGAAGTTACAGGCCAATTTACAGTTTCAATCAATGCAAATGCAGGAACCAGCCTGGCTGATGTCGAAAATGCAGTTTTTGAAGCCATGAAACTCTTTGAAGAAGAAGGAATCACTGAAACAGACCTGGAGAAACATAAGGCAAGCCTCGAAACCGATTTTTACAGCACAATAAATTCTGTCCTGGGCAAGTCATTCCAACTGGCAAGGTATAATGAATATGCAGGATCACCCGATTATATCCTTACCGATATTTCGAAAATTAAGGCAGTTACCATCCCCGATGTAATGCGTGTTTATGAAAAATATGTAAAAGGAAAAAATTATATTGCAACCAGTTTTGTTCCTAAAGGGCAGTTGAACCTGATGGCAGAGAATTCTGTCGATGCAGGTGTGGTGGAAGAAAATATTGAAAATGCCACACAGGTTGTACTTGTCGATGCTGACGAACAGGAAGTGATTGCAAAAACGCCATCGTCATTCGACCGTTCCGTTCAACCTTCTATCGGCGCAGACCCTGAAATTACCCTGCCTGATGTATGGACTGCCGAAGCAGACAATGGTATTAAAATCTGGGGGATCAATCATACTGAAGTTCCACTGGTGCGTTATTCATTGGTGATCGGCGGAGGCCACCTGCTCGATCAACCCGATAAAGCAGGTGTCGCATCCTTCCTTGCTGCCATGCTGAAAGAAGGAACAGCTACAAAAACGCCCGAAGAACTTGAAGAAGCCATTGAAATGCTTGGAGCCAGCATTGATATCTATGCCGGAACGGAAAATATTTCTGTAAATGTGAACACACTGGCCCGAAACTTTGAAGAAACCCTTCAACTTGTTGAAGAAATTCTTACCCAACCACGTTGGGATGAGGAGCAGTTTGGACTTGTAAAATCAAGGATTATCAATGAATTAAAAAGAAATGAGGCCAATCCCAATTACCTGGCCGCCATCAATTTCTACAAGCTGATTTATCCTGAAGGGAGCCCTCTGGGCACTCCTGCCTCGGGAACCATCAAATCGGTTGAAAATATCACAATGGACGACCTTAAAAATTACTACAGTGCCAATCTTTCTCCTTCTGTTACCAAAATGCAGGTTGCTGGCGACATCCAAAAGGAAAAGGTTATAAAGGCTCTTGGGAACCTTTCTAAAACATGGAAAGCCAAAGAAGTAAACATCCCTGTTGTTGAAAGCCAGGAAATGCCGGAAAAAGGTGGTATTTATTTCCTCGATGTTCCGGGTGCAAAACAATCTAATATATACATTGGCTATGCATCCATTCCACGCAGCAACCAGGATTATTTCCCGGTCACGGTAATGAACTATAAACTGGGTGGAGCCTTTAATGGTGTTCTGAATATGATTCTCAGAGAAGAAAAAGGGTTTACCTATGGTGCGCGTTCAGGATTTAACGGATTTCAGAACCACGGCAACTTTACAGCCAGTTCAAGTGTCAGGTCTGATGCCACACTTGAATCAGTCAATATCTTTAAAACTGAAATTGAAAAATACAGGGAACAACTTCAGGAAGAAGATCTGCAGTTCACCAAAGATGCCCTTTTGAAATCATATGCCCTGAAATATGAAACCTTGGGTGCACTGCAGGGAATGCTCAGGGATATCAGCGAATACAACCTGCCTGCCAATTATGCTGAACAGGAAGTCGAATTTATACGTAATTACAATAAGGATCAGCATTTACAGCTTGCACAAAAATACCTGAAACCTGAAAACATGTATTTTGTAATATCAGGAGATGCTGCAACTCAAATGCCTGCGTTGGAAAGAATTGGAATGGGCAAGCCTGTACTGATTTCAAATTAGACAAATATTCAATACAAGGGCTTTTAGATACAGGTACCAGGACTTATGATGTTACGTCTCAGTCCTGATACCTGTGTTTTTTTATTTTAATTAAAACATTAAAATAACAGTATATTATTGATTTATTACTTTGAGATACAGGCAGCAGTTCATAAAAGCACAAAACTTTATGCCACAATTATTCAAATCCAATTCCTTTACACGGCAATACAGTTAATCACCAAAAATTAAATTAATACTAATACCTTAAACCAGGTAGGGTTACAATAATATACTGGCGAAATGGAGTAACGACCTGAACCAATAAGATTTCTCACATTCCTATTTCATTAAATCCATACATAAATTACTCTTGGTAAATCATGTTTAAATCAATCTTTTTCAGTAACTTGTTATCCCATTAATTTGCACCATGACCGGTTCAACCTCAAGCCGTAAAGACTTTATGGAAAGGCTTACTGCAATTACAGAAGCCAATCTTACCAATGACCAGTTTGGAGTTTCTGAACTGGCACACGAAATGGGAATGAGCCGTTCCAATCTCCACCGAAGGATAAAAGAAGAAGCGAACCTATCGGTAAGTCAGTTTATTAATCAGGTGAGGCTGAAAAAAGCCCTGAAATTGCTTAACCAGGAATCAGCTACTGTTTCTGAGGCTGCTTTTGAATCGGGATTCCACAGTGTAACCTATTTTACCAAATGCTTTGGCGCCTTTTACGGATACCCTCCAGGCGAGGCTGCAAAACACATTGAACCAGAAAAAATTCCTCCCGGCATTCTAAAAAACACTTCCATCTACTCAAAAAAATGGGTTGTTATTACGATACTGTTTCTTATAATATTTATCCCCGCTGTAGTTGTTATTTACAATCGCGTCACAAATAAAATCTCCGAAAATAAACCGGTTGAACCGGAAAAAAACATTGCAGTCCTTCCCTTTAAAAACGACAGCCGGGATACGACCTATGCCTATTACATTAATGGATTAATGGAAAGTATTATATATAAACTCTCAAATATCCCTGATTTTGATGTGCGCTCGCGCACATCTGTTGAAAGTTTCCGCAATTCCACGAAATCCCTTCCTCACATAGCAAAAGAGCTAGGTGTTAATTATATTATAGAAGGAAGCGGACAATTATATGGCAACCTGGTTGTATTGAATATCCAGCTTTTGGATGCAAATACTGACCGACATCTGCTCTCTAAACAATATAGAAGGGAGGTGAAGGAGGTAGAAGATTATATTGAATTGCAAAATGAAATTTCGTTGAACCTGGCATCTGAAATCAATAAAACCATAAACCCGGAAAAAATAAAATGGTACAGGGAAATTTCAACAGAAAACTTTAATGCGCTAAATCTTTACCTGCAGGGTAAAGAACTGTATTTGGCTTCCAGTGGAGTAGCAAACCGCAATCAAAGGAGTATCAAACTGTTCATGGCAAGGGATAAATTTAAAGAAGCACTCAAACTTGATTCATCATTTACTTTATCAATCATCCAGTTAGGATGGGTATATAATGCCCTAGTTACAATATTCCTGTCGGAAATGATATTGATTCTCATTCCTATTATGCCAGAATAGACGCATATTTTAATAAAGATTATTTTGATTCTGCAATGTATTATGCAAACAGGGCCATTCATTTTGACAGTAAAGATGCGTCTGCATATCATTTATTAGGCCATCTCTATCATAGAACAGGAAATTTTAACAAAGCTTTTGAATGCTTTGAACAGTCGATTAAATCTGAAGTATACTCAGACATTCATGTGCAATTCAGAGTAATTGGTGATTTGTACTTTCACAGAGGTGAATACCTGAAAGGCATTGAATATTATTATAAACAGTATCAGTTGGAACTTGAGAACAAACAAAATCCGGAATACTGGACCTTGTTCCATCTGTATGAAAAACTGGGCCGGTTAGGTTATATTGAAGAAAGCAACAGATATTCTGAACGGATTTTAAAACTTAACAACGATTCATCAGGCTATATACACAGGTTAATGTTCAACCACTTTATTTCCGGAAATTATGATTCTGTAATTCAAATCGGTGAACAGCAATTCAAAAAAGATTCATCTGGATTAAACTGGACACTTCCATGGGCCTGGTTTGCCAAACAGAATTTACCGGAAGCAACCAAATGGTTTCATACATATAACAGGGTATTAAAAAGGCAGGGCAGGCCTGCTGAAGGCGACTATGGGCTATCATTTATATATTATTTAAATGGTGATACCGAAAAGGCAATCCCGCTTTTCAATTTAGCTCTCCAGCTTTGTAATAACCAAAATGAATATAATTTATGGCCTGAATTGAACATCCCCTTTATCCATTCAGCCTCTATATATTCTTCAATGGGAGAAAAGGAAAAGGCTCTGGAATGCCTTCACAAAAACAAAAGTACACATCTGTTTACGCTGGTAACACTAAAATCATGTCCCAGGTTCAATAATCTCCGCAATGAACCGGAATTTCAAAAAATTTTAAAAGATATTGAAACCCAATATCAAAAACACCACGAACAGGTTGGTAGATATTTGCACAAAGTTGGCGAAATTGAATAATTTGTTTTCATGCAACACTTTTTCAATAAAAATTAAAGGTCTTACATCATAAGTTAATTCCCTTTTCCAAAAATTTAAATCCTTTTCAACATAGCTGGTTGGTTCTGCAACACAATCTGCCTGAAATTTACATTATTGTTTTGTCAATAGAATTAATTATAAATTTTAAAACTTTTTGCAATGAAAACACTATTAATTTTCTTGGCATGTTTGGTGGTTGCAACTTATGCACGCGGGCAACATCATGAATTAGAAGAAATTGAGGTAACTTCTCCGGTTTATGTAGGACAAGTGGCACAATCTCTTAATTCCTATCTTCAGAGCGGGATTAGATACCCTTCAACAAATGATTTAGATTTTTGGATGCAGGGAACTGTTGTTATCGGATTTTTAGTTACACCGGAAGGGAATCTGGAAAACTTTAATATCATTAACGGTTTAAACAGTGAATTCGACATGGAAGTTATCCGGGTATTAAAAACCACTGACGGGATGTGGTCACCGGGAATTATAAACGGAGAATACGTGCCAATGCCAGGCGAAGTCTCTGTGTCATTCAAGCTTAATCCGGATGAAGATTTTATTGAACTGGTAAAGGAACAATGGCAAAAAGGAGTTCAGGCATTGTTTGTAAAAAACCAGCCCGCAAAAGCATTGAAATATTTCAACCATGCAATATCTCTGGTGCCTAATGCTAGATCCCTGTTGGAAGTTCGGGGATTTTGCAAATATAAAATGGGTGATGAAACCGGTGCATACCGAGATTGGGACAGGTTGAAAACTTTGTCAGAAAAAGGTAATACAATGGATATAGAGAATCTGGCAAAGATTCCAGCCAATGCCCTGGAATATGAAAGTATGCTCCGTGAACTGATAAAATAAAAGAACAAATCCGGGTTAAATGTTGGTTCTTTTTTATAACAGAGAGAGAGGAAATAACCTGATTCGCTTCATTGTTCAACCTTTCATACAACTGTACAGCAGATTGTCGGTACCACGATAAGATTTATTCCTCTCTCCTTTCATACCTTTAAAAACCGGGAAAAATATAAACGAACCTGGCATTCCTGAGTGTAACAAGTTTAATTGAATTGGAACCTGAAAATCCGGATAGGTGAACAATCCGAATATTTTAGAGGATTATCTTCAAGGCTTCCAGTTCACACCATCCCGAAAATGCAAGTTCTTTATTTCCGCTTCCAGAGTGGCCACAGTACCTGCTTTTAAGCTTCTGTCCTGCGAAAGTTGACATACATACATAATTTGAACCTTCCCTGATCAGGTTCAGATGAACTGAATCGGAAACCATTCACCTTTTCACTTTAGTCCTTCTCTATATCTCCTAAACAAAATGGGTGAAACTGAAACTAAAATCAAAACTAATTTATACTAACCCTTTGTTACTGAATTGATATATTTACTTCAATGCCTGTGATGAAACCGGAGCAAACCGCGACTGGGACAGATTGAAAATTATTGCAGATAGAAATAAAACAAACACTGAAATGGAAAATCTGGCCAAGATTCCGTTTGATTCAGAGGAAGACAAGGAACTGGTCCGTGAACTTTATAAATGAAGAAACACATCAAGTTTAAATGTTTGTACTTAATTCATTTTTGCAGGAGGAGAACATAGCAGTTTTCCTCCTGCTTCTTTATGCCACCTGGAATACCACTTCATGTCATGTTCGCAAATGAGGTATGGCTCAATGATTCATTCGGAACATTTTGATGATAATCCTACAAACCTACATACCCTGCTGTTCTTAATCTGTCATCCGACGATTTTTAACCCTTCCCTGGGTAGCCGCACTTTAATTGGCAACCTTAACCTTTAGTAAAAATTTTCCCTGCCAGCCTTATGGCCATTCATAGCACATCTCAACCGGAAGTATTCCTGCTTCCGGAAACATGTGAAATTTAGCCTCTAACTACACCTTGTCAGGATTAAAGTCAGTATAAACTCAATCTTAATTCAATGTAAATTCGATTATAATTGACTTTGGGTTGAGTTTAAATTGAATTTAAATTGAATTTAATATAGACAAGGTATCTGCTTGTACCCCTTTCTGTGTTGACTGGAAGAATAACAATAAGCTGCAAACAGCCCAACCTTGCCTGAGGTGGCCTCGTGCCAGAATATCAATTGCATGCACCCAATTTATGCTTAATTACCAGAAGACTAAAGCCTCCCTCCCGGCAGGTATGGGAATGATGGACTCATAGTATAATTAACTTCTGGTCGCACGATATAGAAAAGGGATAGTGATTTAGAGAGTAATCTTTAAACAAACCAGTTCGTTCCATTCCGGTAGGGCAAGATCTTTAAATCCA
>JAEYNZ010000022.1 GCA_023412195.1 Bacteroidota bacterium | reverse complement strand
TTTCCTACCTTTGTGAAAAATTAATTTTGCAATAAATGAGCGACGAAAACAAGATCATCTTTTCGATGTATAAGGTGAGTAAAACCTATCCACCTAATAAAACAATCATCAAGGACATATCCCTTTCCTTCTTCCTGGGCGCCAAAATAGGCATCATCGGGCTGAACGGCTCGGGTAAGTCTACACTGCTGCGGATTATTGCCGGCGAAGAGAAAAACTTCAACGGCGAACTTGTATTTGCACCCGGCTATACGGTAGGCCTTTTGAAACAGGAGCCCGAGCTGGATGAATCAAAAACTGTTATTGAAGTGGTGAAGGAAGGCGTACAGGAAATTGTGGATGCACTGGCTGCCTATGAGCGCATCAACCTTCAGTTCGGACTGCCGGAAGTGTATGAGAACCCTGATGAAATGGACCGCCTGATGGATGAACAGGCCAAACTGCAGGAGAAGATTGACCAGACCGATGCATGGAACCTCGATAGCCGTCTGGAACGTGCCATGGATGCCCTGCAATGCCCTCCCAACGAACAGCCCATACGTGAGCTGTCGGGAGGCGAACGCCGCCGCGTAGCCCTGTGCCGCCTGCTGCTGCAGGAACCCGACATACTTCTGCTGGATGAGCCTACCAACCACCTCGATGCCGAAAGCATCCAGTGGCTCGAAATGCACCTGGCACAATACAAGGGTACTGTCATCTGCATCACGCACGACCGTTACTTCCTCGACAATGTAGCAGGATGGATCCTTGAACTCGACCGCGGACAAGGCATACCATGGAAAGGAAACTATACATCGTGGCTCGAACAGAAGTCGAAACGCCTGGAGCTGGAAGAAAAAGGCAGCTCAAAGAGGCGCAAGACCCTTGAACGGGAACTGGAATGGGTGCGCATGGCCCCAAAAGCCCGGCAGGCTAAGTCGAAGGCCCGTTTGCATGCTTATGACAAAATGGTGAACGAGGATGTAAAGCAGAAGGAAGAAAAACTTGAAATTTTTATCCCCAACGGCCCGCGGCTTGGCGACAAGGTCATCGAAATGGAAAATGTATCGAAAGGCTTCGGCGACAGGCTCCTGTTTGAAGACCTGAGCTTTAAGCTCCCGCGCTCCGGAATCATTGGAGTAATCGGACCGAACGGCGCAGGAAAGACCACACTGTTTAAACTCATCATGAAACAGCTGGAAGCCGATTCCGGCAGGATAGATATAGGCGAAACAGTGCAGGTAAGCTACGTCGACCAAACCCACCAGGCCATAGATCCCGAAAAATCAGTCTTTCACGTCATCTCCGGCGGAACGGAAAGCATCATGCTTGGCAACAGGCTGGTAAACGCCAGGGCTTATGTTGCAAGGTTTAACTTCACCGGTGCCGACCAGGAAAAGAAGTGCGGTGTACTATCTGGTGGAGAACGAAACAGGCTGCACCTGGCACTGGCGCTGAAATCGGAAGGCAACGTACTGCTTCTCGATGAGCCAACAAACGACATTGATGTCAACACCCTCCGTGCACTGGAGGAAGGCCTCGAAAACTTTGCAGGCTGCGCTGTCATCATCTCCCACGACCGGTGGTTCCTCGACCGCATTGCCACCCACATCCTGGCATTTGAAGGAAACTCACAGGTGTACTTCTTCGAAGGTTCGTTCACGGAGTACGAGGAAAACCGCAAACGCAGGCTCGAAGACACTTCGCCAAAAAGGTTTAAGTATAAGAAGCTGCAGTAGGAAGCAGCTAGCTCCTGGTTGCTAGCTACTAGCTTTAAGAAAGAACTGTTAGCTGCTAGTTACCAGTTGCTAAGAAGAGAGAGAGGAGAGATTGAAGAGAATAGCTTCTCAATGCTTTAAACCAACTGCCTGCTCGGCTTAAAGAAAAGTTACGGTTGCGAGTTGCAAGAAAAGGAAAGAGAGAAGAAAAGCTGGATGCCCTGCTGAAGCTGGGTTTGGCTGACACCGGATTTTAATTCCGCTGCACTCAAACAGATTACTGGTTCAGAAGTGTCCCCGGTGTCCCACAAATCCCTTTAGTCCCTGTAGTCTCCTGTCAGTTACTACTGCAATTAAATCACCCGGTTAAAAAGAACAATCAGTTTGACCGGGTGATTTTTTTCTGCCGGAATGGAAAATATATTTTAGCAAGAACCAATGAACAACATAAACAACATGAACAACATAAACCTCTCCCGCCTGCACCAGAAATCTACCTGACGGCAAACAGGTATTCAAAACTGCCTGACGGCAGGCTGCCACTCAAACCATTTCCAACATTTAAGCCTCTTCCAACCATATACCAAGTCCGGTTCAAGTCCAGGGTAAATTCAATTATTTTCGAATTTGCACTGGAGTTGAGGTGGACCAGAAATTAACGATTAAAGCAGTTCTTCCCGAATGGTTTTACACGGGACTAAGGGAAACAGGGGGAGAATTTCAGCAAAGAATTGGAGGGTCACCATTCAGCGGGATACCCACCGGGCGCAGCAAAAACCCCTCAGCGGGGCAAATCTTTCCAGAAGCTAATATCTTGCAGGATTTTTCTTAATCCACCCTACCCGGCACTCCACCTAACCCACAACTCCTGGCTGTTCACCCTTCACTCGTAACCCGAAACCCGAAACTCAAAACCCGAAGTTCGAACCCGAAGCTCGAAACCAGTAACCAGTAACTCGTGACTATCCTTCCACCGGGAGGCTGAAATAAAAGGAAGTTCCGTTACTGTTGCTTTCAACCCAGATTTTTCCTTTATGCCAGGTAACAAATTCTTTACACAAGATGAGTCCCAGTCCGGAGCCGCTTTCTTTTGAGGTGCCGGAAGTGGTACTTGTACTGCCGATCTGAAACAGGTCCTTTATTTTGTTCTGGGGGATGCCCACTCCGGTATCGTGTACAACAACCGTAAGTTCATGGCCTGTCTGTTCACATGCAATCCGGATGTTACCCCCGGGATGTGTAAACTTGACAGCATTTGAGATGAGGTTTCTCAGGATGGTAGCCAGCATATCCCTGTCAGCGAAGACAGGTACATTTTCCGGCACTTCATTAAAAATGGTTATGTTTTTTAACAGGGCAGCATCAACGAACTGGTTGATCACCTGGTGCACAAGGTCGGAGAAGACAAACAGTCCGGGATTGAATTCAATGCTTCCGATCTGAGTCTGTGCCCATGCCAGGAGGTTCGACAACAGGTTGGTTGCCAGTAGTGAAGAATGATGAATAATTTCTCCGATTTTTTCACACTCATCAAATTTTTTCACGGCCACATTTGCAACAAGGAGTTCGCTAAAGCCGAGCAGCGAATTCAAGGGGGTCCTGAGGTCGTGGGCGATGATTGAAAAGAATTTATCTTTTGCTTCATTGTTCTTTTTGAGTTCCTCATTTTGAGCCTTGATGATTTTTTTATCGCGCAGCTGGTTTTTTGCCCTTTGCAGTTGTTTGATCATTTTTGCTTCCTTCAGGGCTCTTACGACAGAAAATGGAAGACTGTTTATCCGGTCTTTTATAACAACATCAACTGCACCCTGCTGTATGAGTTCAACTGCATTCCGCTCACCGATAAGCCCTGACAATACGATACAGGGTACATCATGGTGCAGAGCAAGAGTCAGTTTAAGGGCAGCAGAGGCAGAAAGAGCCGGAAGGTCATAATCAACAAGGATGACATCGAAGCTGTTTTTTTCGAGCAACATCCTGAACCTGCTTTCATCATCTGCCAGGTGCAGGCTGCACTTCAACCGGCTGTTATCGAGTATATTCTTAATGGCAACTGTCTCTGACTGCAGGCCTGACAGCAACAGTATCTGAAGGACCCTGGTTTTTTTCATTATTATTTGTACGGTTGAAAAGTTGAATGTAATTTACAACATAAATTTCACACATACATTCATTATCGGCATCGCTGCAAAAATTATTTAAATTCCGTAATTAACAGAGTCCCTCGCACCAGAAAGACCCGCTCCCTTCTGCCCCATGCACTCTGCCCTCTGCCCTCTCATTTTTCCCTGGCTGACACCAATTTTCCCATCTTGGGACACTCCTGCTATTGACTGGTATTCAAAAATAGCCGAAATTGCTGATATATTACTGGTTGGCACGGTTTTTAATCAAAAGACAACAAAGCCTTTTTTTATGGGGATAACTTTACTTAGCTTTTTCTGCAATAAATATATACCCTTTGAAACCCGGGAGCCTTCCCGGCTGATCCATTACGCCTGTAATGGAGCTATCCTTTTTTCATTAATAACAAACCCTAATTGATCATGCTTATGAAAAACGTCTTATGAAAATGTAAACACTACAAACCCTTTCTTTTTCTGAAATACATCCTTCCATTAATCCTGATTTGATAATTCATTTATTAAAACAAACTTATTATGGAAAAAAATTTACTCTATTTAAAAAAGTTGAGGCTGCTCATACCGCTCACGGTACTGTTTATGATGGTGAGCGT
>JAEYNZ010000093.1 GCA_023412195.1 Bacteroidota bacterium | reverse complement strand
GAAATGTGAATGATATCGGGCTTACAGTGTTCAGCAATCCAGTTTACCATATGTTCGAGTTCTGCTTTCTGTGCACCCTGTTCACCCAGAAGCATAGAGATGGTCATGTCTTCAAGTCCGGCGGCCCGCGTAGAACCCGCCATAGAAGCTGCAAGTTTCATCATGGGCTTTGAGTTCAAAAGGTTGTCGAACCATTGAGGAGCCTTCCGGAAAATGGGATATTGCTGTTTAAGGTATGTGCTGATAGCTCCGTAGAAAATGGGTACATCTGTAATATCGTGTTCATCAGAAAACAAGGGTAGATACATGGGAATTTTTGTCACGTGGTGCCCCTGTGCACGCAGTGCATTGAAATACTTACTGTCGCGCAGGCAGTTCCCGCAGTAAAAGCTTCCTCCTGAACCTGGAATGATCTGAATGATGTTCATATATCCCTCCTTTTTCCTTTGAATGAATACAAAAATACTTCGTAATCCATTATTCTAAAACCGGCCATGCTATTCCCTCATTTTTCCTTCAGGTGACCGGCAGTTGCTGGTTATTTTCCGAAACAATAAATATTTCCGTCATAAGCTCCCACATAAACCCTTCCACCTGCAACTGCAGGATTGCTGATAATCTGGCTTCCGATCTGGTAATTCCAGGCCATTTTCCCGTCAGAGACATTTACAAAAGCAAGGTCCCCACGCATATTGGCAACCACAACCTTATTTCCTGCTACAACCGGAGATGCTTCCACACGGTTCCCTGTATTATACTCCCATTCTTTTTTTCCGGTAGCTTTATCAAAACTGTAAAGGAACTTATTATGGTTAGCCGTGAACAGCCTGTTTCCTGAAACTGCAGGAGATGCGATAAATGGCAGGGTGGTTTTATCATCCATCCATTCCCATGAGGTTTTATCGTTTTTTATGTCAACCTGGAAGAATCTGCCATCATAGTCGCCCAGGTAAGCAAAATTATTTTCAAGTGCGGGTGAACCGGGTACATATGTAGCCACATCAATTTTTTTATCGGCTTTACCTGTTATAATATCTACCACATGAAGGAAACCATCACAGCCGCCAAAACATGTTTTTCCATTATTGCATGCTGGTGCACCATTGATAAAATTATCTGATTCGTATTTCCATTTCACAGCACCTGTTTGTGCATCAACACAATGCAGATAGTAATCGTAGCTTCCGAAGAGGATATATGTAGTGCTGCCGGTTTCCCACCAGTTTGCAGAACCTATAATCTGGTTTTCAGTTTCGTACTCCCATAACTTCTTGCCTGTACCTAAATCAATAGCATACATGGTGCCATTCAGGTTCCCTATATACACAGTATTTTTATGTATCAGGGCAGGGGCTTCAATGGCATTTCCAGTTTCAAATTTCCATACAAGCTTACCCTGAAGATCAAGACAATATACTACACCGTCAGTAGAACCTATTACCACTTTTCCCTGATCAACCACAGGCGCCGATTTAATGTTATCACCTGTCTGGAAAGTCCATAAAAGTTTTGGCTGTTCAGGCAGTTCATTGCGGGAAACTCCTGTCAGTTGCTGGTTCCCACGAAAGATGGGCCATGAACCGGCAGTTTGGGCAAAAGCCAGATTCCCCGACAGCAGCACTAATATTACCAGAATAAATTTCTTTATCATTTTTATCTGTTTCAGATCATTTCAGGAATTACACTCAAACTAAAAACCAATCATGCTAAAAGCCGAAGGTGAATCCGGCAGTAACTGAAATCACTTCTTCTTCAATTCAATAGCCCCTGTCGGACAACCCTTTGCAACTTTCAGTGCAGTTTCGGTAAGGGCTTTTTCTATGTCTTCATTAAAGGCCACTCCGATTCTCACATCGAATCCCCGTCCAATATACGTAAAACCAAATGGTTCGCCATACTTTTCGGTTAACCTGACACAGATTCCGCACCTGATGCATTTTTCAGGTTCATAAACGAGTGTGGAGTGGTTATACAGCTTGGTTATTTTCCTCCTTTCACTGGTTTTAAAGCGACGCTGGTCGGCATGATACTGATCGGAATATATCCTGAGCTTGCAATCATCTATAGCACGGCAGTCGCACCTCAGGCACCGCATGGCTTCTGCAACAGCTTCTTCTGCTGAAAAACCGCTGCGCCCTCCTGTTGCAGGGAATGTACGCTTAGCTGGTACCGATTCTTTCATGTACTCAGCAAATTCTTCAGATACAAGGCGTCCAAACCTGGAGTTGAACATACGGGGTTCCCCTTTCACCGGTTTTCCATTCAGGTACTGCCAGATTGAAAATGCAACCTCTTTCCCCTGTCCCACTGAACGGACTGCAAGTTTTGAAGAACGCAGGGAATTTCCAATGGCAAAAACGTGATCAATTGAAGTTCTGTAGGAATTGGAATCAACTACAATTCCCTTTGGGGTGGAGTTTACCCCCAGATCAAAGCCTTCGCTTATAGTTCCTGTGGCTATCACCAAAGCATCAAAAGATTTTTGCATCTCTGTAAACACAGCAGAATTAATTTCCATCCCACCCTTAAACTGTACTCCTGTTTTCAGGATAAGGCTGATTTCCCTTTCCAGAACATCACGTGGCAACAGTTCCTCACTGATGGCAGTACGAAGCATTCCTCCCGGTTTTTCAGCTTTATCAAACAAAGTGACCTCCACTCCACGCAGCCTTAGATAATAAGCAGCTGCCAGGCCGGCAGGGCCTGCTCCGATCACAGCAACCTTATGGCCAGAGGGTTCAGCCGGGATGAACCCGGGTTCATTTCCTTCATCACCTACATAACGCTTGAGGAGGCATATGGATACAGCTTCATCAACCGTCCGTCGGTGGCAGACACCTTCACAGGGAGCAGGACAAATGTGACCTAAAACAGAGGGCAGGGCAATGTCGCGTTTTACAACTTCAAGCGACTCATCAAAACGGCCGGCTGCAATAAGCCGGTTCATGAGGGGAATGTTCATATGGGCAGGACAGGCTATATGACAGGGAGCCTCACAGTCGCCCACATGCTCGCTTAAAAGCAGTTCAAGTGCAGTTCGCCTTGCTTCGGTAATTTCGCTGTCATCAGTCACCACCTCCATACCTTCGGTTGCCCTGACTGAGCATGAAGGAAAAAGTTTCCCGTTGCCGGAATCTTTCACAAGGCAAAGCATGCAAGAGGTAAAATGTTCCAGTTCATCGTGCCAGCAAAGGTTTGGGACCGTAATTCCCATCTGCTGCGCAGCCTTCATGACTGAAGTGCCTTCTTCAACCTGGATTTCCCTGTTATTTATTTTAAGTTTTACCATTTATATTTCTGATAAAGACAGATATTCCCTTATCCTGCCTTACATTTTCAGCTTTTGTTATCTTACGTCTATAGCCTCCACAGGGCACACGGCCCTGCATGCATCACACTTGATACAAAGTTCCGTATTTATACTATGCTTTTCATGCGGTGTAAAAGGAATGGCATCTACCGGACATTTCTGGACGCATAAGGTACAACCTATACATTTGTCGTTTACAGAGTAGGTAATCATTGCTGTACATTTCCCGGTTGGACAAACTCCGTTAATATGGGCTTCATATTCATCACGGAAATATTTCAGGGTACTGTTCACCGGATTGGGTGCTGTTTTACCCAATCCGCACAGGCTCCCCTTATTTGTCCATTCAGCCAGCTTCTCAAGCTCCTCGATATCCCCTTTTTTACCTTTTCCGTTTGTTATATTTTCAAGAATGTCGAGCATTCGTTTGGTCCCCACACGGCAGAAGGTACATTTCCCGCACGATTCATCCTGGGTAAACGACAGGAAGAACCGGGCCATATCAACCATGCAATCTGTATCATCTAATACTACCAGTCCGCCTGAACCCATCATCGCTCCCATTTTGCTCAGCGATTCATAGTTAATGGGAGTATTTGCATGTTCAGCAGGAATGCAACCACCTGAAGGTCCACCGATCTGCACGGCTTTAAACTTGCGGCCGTTGGCTATACCTCCGCCTATAACCTCCACAACTTCACGAATGGTTATACCCATTGGCACTTCAATGAGGCCGCCACGAGCGACTTTCCCTGCAAGTGCAAATACTTTTGTTCCGGTATTGCCGGCTGTACCAATGGCTTTAAATTTTTCTGAACCTTCCCTGATGATGTAAGAAATCTGAGCAAGGGTTTCGGTATTGTTAACAAGGGTTGGATATCCCCATAAACCTTTCTGTGCCGGGAACGGTGGCCTGATGCGGGGAAAGCCACGGTTTCCTTCAACAGAAGCAATCAGGGCCGTTTCTTCACCACAAACAAAGGCGCCTGCTCCCTCATAAATGATCAGATCGAGGTCAAACCCCGACCCCATGATGTTCTTGCCCATGTAATTTTTCTCCCTGCAGATTTCAAGCGCTTTCCTGATCCTTTTAACTGCAAGGGGATATTCTGCCCTGATATAAAAATATCCCTGGTGCAGACCTACAGCATATGCAGCAATGATCATCCCTTCAATTACCCTGTAGGGATAACTTTCAAGAAGCATGCGGTCCATAAATGCACCGGGGTCACCTTCATCACCGTTGCAGATCAGGTATTTAATGTCACTTTGTTCCTTTTTAACAAACTCCCATTTCACCCCGGTAGGAAAGCCGGCCCCTCCCCTTCCACGGATGCCGCTGTTTTTCACCTCGGCAACAACCTGGTCTGGAGTTAAAGTATCGAACATTTTCCTTAAGGCAGAAAAACCTCCCCTGCTGATGTATTCATCAATATCCAGGGGATTGATAATCCCACGGTATTCTGTAGCAATGGGAATCTGATTTCCCAGAAACGAAGCCACCTGCTTTTCCCGCATGCTGATTTCATACCGCTGCACACCGTCCCAGTTTCTGTCGGTCTGAATCTCTTCTGCATAATGGATCAGCTTGTTCTTTATTTTACCAAAGATCCCGGGCGGAGCAAAATGAGATTCCACAATATGCCTTACATCCTCGGGTTTTACCTTCGCATATAAAGTAGGTTCCCCTTCATTGGGAACAATTTCAACCAGTGGAACCTGGTGACACATACCCACACAACCTACATGTTTAAGTTTTACACGCAGATGGTTGCTGTTCACCACCGATTCCACCTCCCTCTCAATATCACCGCTTCCGCTTGCCACACAACAGGAACCGAGCCCGATCCTGATCTCCCCTTTAATCTCAGAACCATCGGCTTTCCTGAATTTCCTGCTGTCCTTTTTATTTTTTTGACTTTCAAAATCCGCAATCACCTTATCCACCTGGTCGGGTACAACATGGCCATAGGTGATGTCATCAACCTGGACCACAGGTGCCAAAGTACAGCAGCCAAGGCAGCTTACTTTTTCGAGGGTGTATTCTCTGGTACTGTCGGTATCAGTTCCGGCAGTAAGTTTGAAGTGTCTTCTGAAGGCATCATGTACAAGTCCTGCACCTTTAACATGACAGGCAGTGCCAACACAGATTTTGACCAGGTGCTTACCTGCAGGCTGCATCCTGAATTGCTTATAGAAACTTGCTACCCCAACAATCTCAGATGGTGTAATTGCCGTTTTTTCCGAGAGGTATCGCAAGGCTTCCTCAGGCAGGTAGTTATAGTGGTTTTGAATTGCCTGCAAAATGGGAATCAGGTTCTTCTTTTCAGCACCCTTTTCTTCAATGATGTGATCAATATGTTGAAAATGTTCGTTCATTCACTTTTCTCCTGTTTCTGCATTCCTGCCGGATAGATTTCGTTCTGCTTCAATAACCAATTGCTGGTGTTTATCAACTTCCCTTTTAATATTTATTTTCCAATGCAATATAAATTTGCATCACTGCGGATGTAAATCCGTCCGTTGGCAAAGGCAGGTGTGGTCCCTGCATGTTCTCCCAGCTTGTTTTCGGCAATCAGTTTCATCTCCTTTCCAAATTCATAAATCCGCATGGTGCCGTCATTATCCATCAAATATATTTTTCCATCGGCAAATACAGGTGATGAATAGATTGTTTTACCAATATCATGTTCCCAGTATTGTTCACCTGTTTTTGCATCATAGCATGCAATGACTCCATAGCTGGTTGCGACCACTACCAGTCCGTTATGAGCCAACGGACTTGCAGCTTCAGGCAGATACATATCCTGTTCCCATAAAATATTCTGAGACTTAACATCAATAGCCACCATTTTAGCATATTCATTGGCTGCATACACCACTCCGTTTGTGTATCCTACCGATGGGCCCACTTCTCCCATCATACATTTTACCGACCACAACTCTTTGCCTGTCTGAATATCATAACCTGCAACAATGGGGTCAGACGTAAGCACAAGCTGGTAATTGCCGTCAACCTGGGCCAGCACAGGGCTTGCCCATGAAATTTTTGCAGCTCTTGTTGTTTCCCAAAGGGTTTCACCTGTAGCAACATTCAGGGCAAGGACTTTTCCCCCTTTGTTGGTGTCATATTGTACAAACAGTTTATTATCAAGGGTAATAAGCGAAGACGAGTGGCCGTAATGGTTATCAGGTACGCCCAGGTTACGGGCCCAAAGCCTTTTGCCTGACATATCAAGAGCCATGACATCACCCGTTGCAAAGATTGCAAACACCCGCTGCCCGTCGGTTGTAACTGTTGGGGCAGCCAGTCCTGTATCTTCTGTAACACGGGGCAGTGTGGATGGAGAACCTTGAATGTTATCCGCTTTAGCTGTCCAAATGAGTTTACCGTCGGAACGGCTGAAGCTGTAAACCTCGCGTCCCTGGTTATCAGCACCTGCAACAAATATCTGATCGCCCCATACCACCGGGGAATTGTATCCATGTTTGGGAACAGCCACCTTCCAGAGAATATTCGCGCCTGAAGCTCCATCCCATTGAGTGGGTATGTTCCGGTGATATATAATACCTTGTCCAAGTGGCCCCCGGAAGGAATTATGTTGTTCCTTCATACTTTCTGCGGTTAAAGCAGCTGCCGCACGGGGTTCTGCAGGACTTGCAGTTTCCTCTGCAACTTCCTCTTTTGCAGGTTCAGCGACTGCGGGTTCTGGTGTAATTACCTCTTCAGCCGTGGAAACAGCAGGTTCCACATTTACAGCTTCGCCTACTTCTATAATTTGAATACCTTCATCAACAGGTTCTACAGAAGCTTCTTCAATCGCAGCATCTGCGGTGTACATTTCAAGATGGTTCTCTGTAGCAAATGAAGCTGCAAAGGCAGAAATAAATACAACAGCGCCCAGTATAGCAAGCCACTTTTGAGCCAGTATCCTGCCTTTAATTTCATTCTCCAGAACTTTTTCGGGAATCTCTATCTTAGACTTTAGAGTATAGTATACGGTTAGAGCAATGACAAGTACTACAGATCCAAACAACAACATGTAAGCACCTGTTCTGACCTGCCACTGGCTGTTGAAGTATGCCTTCCTGGCCAGCAAGTCATAATTGCGGATTTCAGCAATCAGTTCAGCATTATTGGAGTCCTGTTTAAGCCGTTCTACCAGTGCCAATAAGGCTTTGCTTTCAATAGGATCATTTCCTGAAACCTGCCAGTAATTAAGCAACAGCAGCAATGCCACCACTATACAGAAAATTCCTGCGATCAGTGACACATCTTGAGAGAGTTTCAGTTTACTGCGAATATCCATATCTGTTTTTTTTATTTTTCTACCGGACAATAATCCATACAGCGGCCACAACTGACACAATCGCTTTTATTGGGTGTATAATCCTGACGCTTCCTGAACACAACCGTATTCAATAAAGTCATTCCAAGCACCAGACCTATGAATCCGCCTGCCAGCATACTGCCTGAACGGAATCTCCGCCGTGTATCTTCAGCTTGTTTCACCAGTGTTTCCAATGTGGAACCAGAGGCAAGAAATGTCTGTACATCAATATTGTCAGGGTCATTCTTCACATCAGGATTTGAAATTAGCAGTTCTGCCAGGTAAACCTCGTTATTGGCTTTTGAAAGGAATGTATGTGAACGTTCACCAACAAAAACGCCTGCAATAACCCAAACTGGTATAAGCAATGCATAGGTGATAAACCGCCTTGGACCGATTCCTGATTTTACGACCTCCTTTTCATCTGTGGGGAAATCGATTGCCCCAAAAGGACAGGAGTTGGTACACAACTTACACTGAATACATTTAGATGGGGTAATTGTGATATGTTTCTTTGAAAATACCGACATCCAGCTCAGCAATACAGCATAGGGGCATAAAAAACGGCAGTAAGCCCTTCCCACAAACATGCCCAGCAGCAGAAAACTGATTCCCAATATAACCATGAAAAATTTGGCATCCATCCTGAAGATTCCTACAAAGGGATCATACCTGCAAATGATAAAATCGGTACCCGTAGCTGCAAATAACACAGCCAGAGAAAGATATATTGGAGGGATCATTCCCAGTGATTTATTCAGCCATTTAGGCAATGCAATGGGCTTTATGATAAGAAGATCCTGAATTGCACCCAACGGACAGGCACCTGCACAGAATACCCTTCCGACAAACAGCGCAAAGATGAGGGGCAGAAGGAAGAACAGTAAAACTGTCAGGGGCAGGGTGTAAGTAGGATCAAAGAATGAAAGTGTCACGTTTTGAATGGCTCCGATTGCACAGACACACCCATTGCGGTAGAACCCAAAGTACAAAAGGGTAAACACTGAAATCCACATGACGCCTCTCCTTGATCTTTTTTTAAGTACAAGCCATGTTACCACTGAAAGCACAACAAGCAACACCAGCACATCAAAATACTCAAGCGACAGTGATCGTGGATCGGGAGTGATAGTGGAAGGCTGCTCATAACCTGATTCAAATTCCGGCTTTGGAAACCTTTGCTGCTGACCCGAAGATTCTAAGGGAGACAGAAAAAGTATGAATGCAAAAAGGAAAAAAATATTTTTAAGATAGTTCATTCTGGTTAGGCTTCTGATTTTTTACTGAAATCACCTTTAACTTTATATGCATCACTGGCTTTAACTCTGCGAAATGCATTTGACGGACACACACGCGCAATAGAACACTCATTGCAATTGACACATATACTGTGCATCACCTGCAGGTGCAGTGACCCATTTCCAAATGACGAACATCCTTTTACGCATTTCGCACATCCAATACAAAGGTCCTCGATGATATGATATTCAAAATAGGGCTCTTCTATAAATTTTCGTTCAATTGCTGCCGTTGGACATAACTGGTTTTCACCTGCAGTTGAAAGAGCATTGGCATCAGGTTTAAAATAGCCCCCGCACAAATCACAGTAGCCGCAAAGATCATAAGCATGAACACATTTTACAGCAGATGGAGTCATTACACATTCGGTGGCGCACCTTCCGCATTGAGTACATACAAAAGGGTCTATCTGCCATACATAATCGTCGTCCGTGATACGACTTACTGCCAGTCCACCTATACCCCCCAGCGCCAGCGCAAGTGTTAACCTTGCACCACTCTGGATGAATTCACGACGGTTGGTTGATTTACTTTGTTTGTCCATGCTTGTCAATTCTTTCATTTTATTGCTCCATCTAAGCTGGCCGGCCAGTTGAAACATCTTCAACATTTTCCTCCCCTAACGAATCGCCAACAGCAAAATCCCTGCACCCAAACTACAATGCTTCCCGGCTCAGGTTTTCCTTTTGCCGGGTATCCTGTGCCAAAGGCAGTTCACATCCGGAAAATTCTCCGCATTTAGCACAGGCTGCCGATTTGGAACAGGTGGTGTCAATTTTATTATTGACAACCAGGTAACCGGTTGTTACCGTCATGCCTGCCAGTATCAACATCCTGCTTCCTGAAATAATGAATTCTTTTCGGTTCATATTAATTTGGTTCAAATACACGGATTATCTTTCTGTCAAAATCCAGCAAGTATACATTGTTCCTGCTGTCGGCTGCAACACCGGGAGCCTTGCCTTCATCGGCAAACTTTACAGGAGCAGCCACAACACCTTCCAGTTCACCTGAAGGTTTATAAACTTTTACCCTGACCAGCCCTTTTTCACTTGTAATAAACCTGCCATCACTCAGAAATGTAAAATAAGATGGATTGCAGCAGCCGCTGAAACCTTCCGGATTTACTCCTGATTTTTTCCAGTACCCACGCAACTTACCATCAAATGTGTAGTTTTCAAGTGCATGCATCCCCGGGTTCACCACCCAGAGTTCCTCATCGTTGTTTACTGCCAGATCGAATGTCGGACTGGGAACAATAAAACCATGAAGCACCCCGTCATCAGCCTTGCCATCGAAGGTTCCCAGCCTTTCTCCTGTGTGGGAATACCTCAGGACCCGTCTGTTTCCTGCATCGGCAAGAAATACATCGCTCTTTGTTAATGCAATACCTGTTAACAGGGAATTTGCTTCCATGGGGCCCCATTCACCCTTAACATTCCCCTGATCATCCAGTACAAGAATCCTGTTTCCTGCAGCAACGAAAATCATCCCTTCATAAACATTCATCACCTGAACACCTGCAGGAGTATTAAACTCATGAAGGAGTATACCATTTAAATCAATAATCTTTATACGGTTATCTCCTGCCACAAAAATCCTGTCCTTATGAATGACCATAGCGGCAGGATTTTCAAACCCAATCCTGAAGTTTTTTGTTTCCTTGAAAAGTATGAGGGATGGATCAACATTGCGGTAATCATCCATATCCAGTGCAAAAGGATTTGGCTTGCTTTTTCCTGGCCTGTCCGCCCGGTAATCGGCAACCATCATAAACACAATCACTGCTGCCAGAATGATCAGAAAAAAAACAATCCCTTTATTTTTCATTTTTCCTTTCAAAGGTTTAGATCAATACACACCAGAGTGGTTGCATCACGCATCAGCAGGTAACCATCTGCCAGGGCAAAAGGTGCCCATGCATCATGCCCTTCCTCAATTACCTTTACTTCACTCAGCTGAGTGTACCTGCCGACGTCCGGCCTGGCTATGAAAAGCGTGCCATCATCCCTGAGGATAAACAGCTTATTGTCTGCAATAAAATAGGGCCCAAGTCCAAACCGGCTTTCTGGTCCGCTTGTCCAGACAGGTGCCTGCGGATTATCAGGATGTACGCATACAAGTTGATTCCGGTTTGGACCCCCATCTTTAGGCATAATGCCAAAGAGGTGACCATTCCAGTAAACAGGAGTTTGCTGTTCACATGCAAGGCCATCGCGCGGAGGATACTTGGAAAGTACCTCTATCGAAAACTTTCCGTCCTGCTCCGAAAGCTGTGACATCATGCTTCCTGCCCCGTAACCTGCTGTCATGAAAATTTTTCCGTCAGGCATACAAACCGGAGAAGGGGCAACCACAGAATGGTTCCAGATGGTTGTATGCCACAGCAATGATCCTGCATCAGGCCCGTCAGCCGCAACTCCTACCAGTGCACCAATGGTGCTGTAGACATACATTTTGCGGCCTCCGAATGTGTAAGGCATAACCGACGAATGCGACATTTTCCAGCCTTCAGGGTTAGGTGTTTCCCACAATTTCTCACCTGTCTCCAGATCCACAGCAATCATAAGTGCTTTGCCACCCGTAGCAATTATGGCTTTTCCATCATCAATGAGGGGGCACTGTCCGGTATACCAAAGTGGCACTTCCGATTCATACTCCCTTGCCACATCTATTCCCCACCTGAAGTCTCCCGTTTCGCGGTCAAGGCACATAACATGGCACATAGGGCCCATGGTAAGAACATACTCTTCAGTAACAGCGGGAATAGTGCGCGACATACCATGGTTGCGCTTTATATTCAGGTTGTAGCCGCGTACCCACATTTCTTTGCCATCGGAAAGAGCATAACAACGCAGCAGATCAGCCCTCTGCTCTTCATCATAATCCAGCACATATACCAGACCTTCATATACTGCCGCACCTGAATGTCCTTCCCCAAGCACTTTTGACCATATTATTTTGGGGCCTTCACTGCCGAATTTCTCTATCAGCTTAACCGGTGATTTGGAAATGTTATCAAAATCTTCTCCCCGGAATCTTGGCCATGTTTCTGTAAGTTTATCGTACGTGGAAGCGAACTGCTCAAAATGTTCACCGATCTCAACTTCCTGTGCCATCCCAGCCGCATCGCGGTTGTCAGCACCTGGCAGACTTACTGTAAAACCGGATGTGGGGTCAGCCCGCAGCCACCAGATTATTGAAAGAAGCGCAATCGTACTAAGCGCCCATACAGATATTTTTACAAAGCGGTCACTCATTTAATTTGTTGTGTCTTAAGTTGACACAGGATAAATTTAGAAAACCTTCCGGTGAATCTATTTATTTTTCCCTTATATCGTAAACCAATAATGCTTCCCCGTGCCTGATCAGCAACTTACCATCGGTAATATATGGATGTGCCCAGTGTGGACCTGCACCTTTTGTCACCTTAAACTGGCTTACTATTTCAAACTTTTCAGGGTCGGGTTTTATAAGTCCCACGCTGCCCCTTTCATTGTATGCGTACAGCATACCATCGGCCATCACGACTGCACCCTTGGTATCCCATTCTTCCTCATATTTAATTTCCCCTGTATTCCAGTCCATACAAACCCATTTGCCCCTGCGGTTGTCCTGCCAGTTGGAACCATAAAGATAATCGCCTGAAAGGATCATCCCATGATGGTGGTTATCCAGTGTGTTGTCAATAAACTTTTCAGAAACGGATGTGCCTGATGGATCCATCTTTAACATGACGGAGTAGTAATCGTACCCCTTGCTGATAAAGATTTCATCTCCCCTGTACACAGGCGTATTTGTCCAGATCAGGCCTGGCTGATCCCACTTTTCGGGGTTGTGATACTGATAGCTCCAGGCAATTTCGCCACTATCAGGCCTGATGGCCATCAGGTGCGTGCCAATAACTGCAAGAATGTACCTGAAGCCGTTATATTCATATAGGGTTGCTGAAGCATAAGCCCTGGGGCCGCCCAGAGATTTGGTCTTCCAGATGGTTTCACCTGTCATCTTATCTAGTGCCACCACACTGGTTTCACTACCTCCGGGAGAACAGATAACCTTATCATCAACAACAAGCGGGGTTTCAGAGTTACCCCACAGATGGTATTCCCCTGCAAATTTCTGATCCACACCAACTGCCCATAGCTCCTTTCCTGTCTCCTTTTCGATACAGGCCACCCTTCCGGTACCACTTTGTACATAAATACGGTCTCCATCAACCACAGGTGTGCTGCGGGTATCAGGAAATGACTGGTTCCATGACCGGCCATAGGAGGTTTGCCACAGAATATTGCCATTCATATCAAGGGCAGAAAGATAATCAAGGGTATCGATCATTCCGGTCACATATATTTTATCACCTGTAAGAACAGGGGTTGACCAGCCTTTTCCAAGGTTTTCAGTTTCGAGGATCAAAGAAGGTCCCTCTTCAGGCCATGATTTTAACAGTCCTTGTTCAGGAAAATGACCATCGCGGGCAGGGCCACGAAACTGTACAGGTTGGGCAACTAATTGTGCTGCAAAGATCAACACGCAAAAACTCCACAGGATATATTTCATTCTAATCGTATTAGTCAATTATCAATTGAAAACATCAAGATAATATAAAACCTTACCTGATCTTATAGGTTATCAAAGTATCGCCGTGCCGGAGGTATAATTTACCATCATGTATTACAGGGTGTGCCCAGTGCTGCCCGGAACCTAGTTCCACTTTAGTTTTACCTGCAAGGGTGAAACTTTCAGGGGTGGCTTTCACCAGGCCAAGCTCACCGCGTTCGCTGTAGCAATATAGCATACCATCGGCTGCTATTACTACCCCTTTACCCAATTCAGTGGAGGCATAAGTTTCTTCTCCTGTTTTCCAGTCGACACTCCGCCATTGACGGTTGTTGTCGCCCGAGCCATATAAATAGCCATTTACGAGCACCATCCCGCCCATGCGGCTGTCGAGGTTGCTGTTGAACCATGCTTTCTTTACAGTGCTGCCGTCGTTACTGAGGGTAAGCTTTACGCCACCCTGACCGTAACCGCTAAAGCAGAAAAGCTCTCCATTATGGTAAACCGGAGTATTTGCATGCACCTGGTGTCGGTTCGTATGAGGATAAGACCAAAGCATTTTACCATCTTTTGCATCCAGGCCTACAATATGAGCGCCTGTTAAAGTAACAAGAAGTTTGCGGGAGGGCAGTTCAACCAGAAGAGGTGTACAGTATGCTGACAGTTCTCCCTTGCCGGGTGATGACCAAACAAGATTCCCATTTTGCCGGTTTAGAGCTACAATATTATTTTTTTTGCCACCTGGTGTCACATATACCAGTTCATCATCAACTACAACAGTTTCTGTAACACCCCAGGTAAGATTTTTGCCGTCCATATCCTTAAATACGTCCTTCTGCCATTTTATCTTTCCATTATTGGCATCCATGCAGGTGAGAACACCTTTTCCGGAATAGATATACAGCAGGTCGCCTGCAATGACCGGTGTTGACCTCGCACCGAGATAACTTTCATGAAACTCTTCAGAATAGGGAGATTTCCACAGGAGCTTACCATTCATATCAAGGGCATAGATTTGTCCGGTCTTCCCAGACATACCTGACAGGTAAATCATATTGTTTGCAAATGCCGGAGAAGAAAAACCTTCACCCAGGCCATCAAAGTGCCAAAGGACCTGAGGACCTTCTGCAGGCCACTTTTTTAACAACCCTGTTTCAGGATAGATTCCATTTCCATCCGGGCCACGCCACCGGGAAATTGTCTGGGATGATAATACCAGGCCTACAAATACAAATGTTAATACAAGAAAAGCTGATTTTCTCCCCATCGAACTGACCTTTAAATTAAGTGCCTAAAAATAAAACCTCTGAGCGATATTTGCAATCAGAGGTCTCAATTTATCATATGTCTAAATAGTGAAATATGTTTACATTTCATTAGGAAGTCATTAACAATCGGGGTCATAACATTCCCTGGAAGCAGATTTCAAGATGAACACATAATCAGGGGCAGAAAACAGCAGTTTATTGTTCAGTTATAATTTTTGATAGCCTTTTACGGTCGTTTTCATTTAAATGGATTTTCCTGATCCGCATGTTCTTAGGAGTTACCTCCAGGTATTCATCATTTCTGATATACTCCATTGCTTCTTCAAGTGAAAACTTAACCGCAGGTGCGATGCTTGTTTTTTCATCGGAACCGGATGCTCTCATGTTTGTAAGCTTCTTGGTGCGGGTTATGTTAATGGTCAGATCATCCTGCCTTGTATTTTCGCCAATTACCTGGCCAACATAAACATCTTCGCCCGGGTCGACAAAGAACCGGCCCCTGTCCTGCATTTTATCAATTGAATAAGCTATGGCAGTTCCTGTTTCAAGGGAAATCAATGCCCCATTCCGGTGAACACCAAGGCTACCCTTCCAGGGTTCGAACCCTTTAAAACGGTGGGCCATGATGGCTTCTCCTTCGGTTGCCGTAAGCATTTGGTTTCTTAATCCAATAATACCCCTTGCAGGAATTGTAAATTCAAGATGGGCACGTTCATTTTTAACTTCAATGTTCAGAATTTCACCCTTACGTTGAGTTACCTGTTCAATAACTTTACCTGAAAATTCCTCAGGCACCTGTACCGTAAGGTATTCAATGGGTTCATGCTTGATACCATCTTCTTCCCTGATAATGACTTTAGGTTGTCCAAGCTGCATCTCATAGCCTTCACGTCGCATAGTTTCCACAAGGATTGAAAGGTGAAGGATTCCCCGGCCAAAAACCATAAGTGAATCGGCAGAAGCAGTGTCTTCAACCCTTAATGCAAGGTTTTTTTCTGTCTCCTTATACAACCTGTCGCGCAGCTGCCTTGATGTTACAAATTTGCCATCCCTTCCAAAAAAAGGCGAGTTGTTGGCAACAAAGAGCATACTCATTGTCGGCTCATCCACTTTAATGGCCTCTAATCCATCGGGTTCCATAGCATCAGCAATGGTATCGCCAATATCAAAACCTTCGAGTCCAAGCACTGCACAGATTTCACCTGAAGGAACTGTTTCCTTTGTTTTTATCTTTCCCAGACCCTCAAACAAAAAAACTTCCTTGGCAACCGATTTGATGATCGTACCGTCACGCTTCACAAGTGAAACCTGTGATCCCGGTACCAGTTCTCCTCTTGTAATCTTCCCAACAGCAATCCGCCCGGTATATGAAGAATAATCAAGGGAAGTGATCCGCATCTGCAATGAACCCTCCTTGTGACTGGAAGCCGGGATATGCTCCAGGATGGTATCGAGCAGGTAACTGATATCATGGGTTTCCTGTTTCCAGTCAGGCCCCATCCAGCCTGCCTTTGCCGAACCGTAAACAGTTGGAAAATCAAGCTGTTCTTCTGTTGCATCAAGGCTGTACATCAGGTCAAATACTTTTTCATGGGCAATGTCAGGTGTGCAATTGGGTTTGTCAACCTTATTTACCACTACAATAGGTTTAAGTCCCAGCTCAATTGCCTTCTGAAGCACAAAACGTGTCTGAGGCATAGGGCCTTCAAATGCATCTACTATCAGCAATACGCCATTGGCCATATTCAGTACACGTTCCACCTCTCCGCCGAAATCAGAGTGGCCCGGAGTATCTATGATATTAATTTTTGTATCCTTATAGCGGATTGAAACATTCTTTGATAAAATGGTAATGCCACGCTCCCTCTCCAGTTCATTGCTGTCGAGGATTAAGTCACCCATTACCTGGTTATCTCTGAAAAGTTTAACCTGGTGCAGCATCCTGTCGACAAGAGTTGTTTTTCCATGGTCGACGTGGGCAATGATAGCTATATTTCTGATCTCTGTCATCATTTTCATTATTAATTGTTTCTTCTCCCTGGCTTTGTTCTAATGCATTTAAAGTGAAGCATTTCAAAACGGGGTGCAAAGGTAGAAAAGAATTTCGCCTGTAAAACCAGCTTCAGTATAAATATCAGTCTTCAGGTTTAAAAATTAATACTCTATGAGCAATAAATCAAGGCCCAAATCTTTTTTCACTTTTTCCCTGTAAAAACATTAACAAATCTCATATGTTATTTTTTTTATTACTTTAGACCACTTGACCAAGAAAATATTAGTCAAATCTAAAAGGCCTTTATGGAAGATTCAAAATCAACAGGATACACAAATAAAACTCATCAGAAAAAACATACCCTAAAAGAACCTGAACTGACTTTAAACGAAAAATTCTTCCATGCCATGTTCGAATCTCACATGGCAGTTATGCTATTGATTGACCCTGCAGATGGTTCCATTTTAGATGCCAATAAAGCCGCAGTTAACTTTTACAAGTATTCCAGGGAAGAACTACGGCAAATGAACATCCATGATATTAACATGATGGCTCCCGATGACGTAAAGGCAGAATGGATGAAAGCACTCAGGGAAGAGAGAAACTATTTTGTTTTCCCACATAAACTTGCCAATGGAGAAATACGGCAGGTTGAAGTTTACTCATCTGCGTTTGTGTTCCATGGCAAATCTATCTTGTACTCGATTATCCACGACATTACCGAAAAGAAGCTTGCTGAAGAAACCTTGCAAAAGACAGAGGAAAAGTTTGAAGCCGCTTTCAGGTTAAACCCCAATGCTATTCTGTTAACAGACCTTGAATCTGGTAAAATACATGAAGCAAATGAAACTTTCTACAACCTGACCGGGATGCAAAAAAGTGAGGTCCTGGGCAAAAGTACCCTGGAAATCGATTTTTACAATGACCCTGATGACCGTGACAGGATTATAAACCTTATAAAAGAAAAAGGAATTTTTAAAAACGTGGAATTAAAGATCAGGCACCGTTCAGGCAAAATCATGCACATGCTTGTTTCCGCGGAGGTCCTGTCTACTTTGTATGGGCAAACCATGTTAACCACCATGCAGGATATTACCGACAGAAAACTGCTGGAAGAAAAACAAAAAAAAGAACACGACCTGCTTCAGATTATTTTCAATACGGTACCGGCCATGATTTCAATATATGATCCTGAAATCAAAAAGATCTTTTTAAACAGTGAAACAGAAAAAATTACAGGCTGGACAAAAGAGGAATATGAGAAAACCAATATTATGGAGCTGGTTTATCCTGATCCGGAATACAGGCAAAAAGTAGCTGCCTACATGCTATCACTCGAGCCAGGGTTCAAGGACCTCAAGATGGTTTGCAAGGATGGATCAGTAAAAGATACCTTGTGGGCCAATGTAGCCATGAAAGATGGCAGACAAATCGGCATCGGCATCGATATAACCGAACATAAACAAGCCCAGGAGGAACTGCTGCAAAGCCGAAGCATAATTACTGCTGCGCTTGAAAATATGACAGATGCCGTATATGTCTCTGACAACAAAGGAAAACTGATCGAATACAATGATGCATTCTTTTCCTTTTACAGGATAAACCGCGAAGACTTTCATGCAACTGAGGCCGATAATTATTATTCCCTTTTTGAATTATGTCTTCCCGATGGTACTCTGGCAGCACCAAGTGAATGCCCGATACCCCTTGCCCTTAAGGGAAATAAAGCATCCGGTGCTGAATATATTATACGAAGAACCAGCACAGGTGAATCCTGGACCGGAAGTTACAGTTACTCCCCAATATATAATGCTGACAATGTTATTACCGGAGCTGTTGTCGTAGCACGTGATATTACTAATATAAAAAATGCAGAAAAGGAAAAGGAGCGGCTGATAAAACAACTGGCATGGGAAAAAGAAGCACTTGCCGAATCAGAACAGAAATACCGGATTATGGGGGAAGCCCTCGATTATGGTGTATGGGCTACCGACTCACGAGGAAAAGTAACATATCTTAGCGAATCATTCTGTAATCTTGTTGGGAAAAGTTTTCAGGAATTAAAGGAACATGGATGGTACGAGCACCTTGTCATTGAACAGTCTCATGAAGTAATGGACCTGTGGATGCAAAGTATTCGAACCGGCGAACCCTATGAACATGAGCACCAGGTTAAAAGTAAAGATGGTGATTTAAAGTACATTCTTGCGCGGGCAGAACCTATACGGAACAATAAAGGAGAAATTACATCCTGGGCAGGAATCCATCTTGATATTACAGAACGTAAAAAAATAAACCAGCAACTGGCAGAGCAGAATAAAAACCTTACAAGGATTAATGAAGTTCTCGAAGATTTTGTACATATAGCTGCTCATGACCTTCGCTCTCCAATCGCAAACCTGATTCAGATCAATGAACTGATTGCGACACGTGAGGACCTGGAAGATAAAATGACTATGGTCGGCATGCTCCTGCCAATTACCCAACGATTGCAGCGGACTGTTGATGGACTGCTTGAAACTGTATTGCTGCAAACACAGGAAGATGACATCGTACAGAAAATCCGGTTCAGTGATGTCTGGAAGGAAGTTTCCGAGGAATTAAAGACAGAAATTGAACATTACACGGGCGAAATCCGGGTAAATTTCAACGATGCACCTCAAATCAGATTTGTGAAAATGCATCTTGTCAGCATCATGAGAAACCTTGTTTCCAATGCTTTGAAATATTCATCGGGTATCCAACAGCCATTCATTCAACTCTCTTCTCAAATTCACGATAATTTTGTGTTGTTTAAAGTAGCCGATAACGGCATTGGGATAGACCTTGAAAAAGAAAGTGAAAATCTGTTTAAACCCTTCCGCAGGTTTACAAAAAAAGCAGAAGGTACAGGCTTAGGATTATACATCATCAAAAACATCATCGAGAAAAACGGGGGATACATCCACCTCGATAGCCTGCCAAATGTTGGAACAACTTTCCACTGTTACCTGAAAGAATACCCTGAGGGCAATCTTTCGTAAAAGATAAAAAAAGCCATTTCCAGTATTACCCGGAAATGGCTATTGTAAACTTAAAATTTAATTTTTACAATTCAAATTTATAGGTTCCAATATCGCTTAACTCTGAAACCCTTATAAATTCAGCGTTGGCTTTAACCTGAGCTTTAGCAAAAGTAATATAATTTTTTGCCGAACGAAGGAACATTTCATCGCGGTTACTGTCGAGCAGAAGCAAATAGCTCATGATGATATGCCCAGCCATCTCAACAAGCCGGCGTGCATGAAAGTCGATGAACTCATTGTCATCAAATGATGTTACCTTCTTCACTGCCTGCTCAAAATCATCGGTCAGGATAATTAATGATCTTCTCAGGTACTCCAGTTGCGGAGAAACCTTTTCAGCTTCATATTCCCTGATTTTTGTAAGGAATGCACCCGTAGTGATTCCCCTGATTGCGGCTACAACCTGCAACTGTGTAGTTCCTTCATAGATGGAAGTTATCCGTGCATCGCGGTAGATTCTTTCAACAGGATAATCTTTCATGAACCCCGACCCGCCATGAATCTGGACAGCGTCATATGCAAGCTGGTTACTGTATTCGCTCGTCATGCCTTTCGCCAGTGGTGTAAATATATCAGCAAGTTTCTGATAATATTTCATTTCTTCCTTTTCTTCCTTGCTTAAAGCCCTTTCTTCAGAAATCGCATGATAAGTTTTGTACATATCCACAAAACGGGCAGTTTCATACAGCAGGGTCCTGGAAGCATCGAGTTTTGCCTTCATCAGTGAAAGCATTTCATAAACAGCAGGAAACCTGATGATAGCTTTTCCAAACTGCATTCTTTCCTTTGCGTAAACCAGTGCTTCGCGGTAGGCAGCCTCACACAGTCCAACTGATTGTGCTGCAATACCCAGCCTGGCACCATTCATCAGGGACATTACATACTTAATCAACCCGAGTTTACGTGATCCTACAAGTTCACCCGGAGCATCCTTAAAAACCAGTTCACAGGTTGGCGAACCAATGATACCCATTTTATGCTCGATGCGCCTTACGGTAACACCATCGTTCCGTTTATCGTAAATAAACATGGAGAGGCCCCGGCCATCCTTTGTCCCGGGTTCTGAACGTGCAAGTACAAGAGAAATGTCGCCATCTCCATTGGTAATAAAACGTTTCACACCATTAAGCAACCAGGTATTTCTTTTTTCATCGAATGTAGCCTTTAGCTGTACTGCCTGCAGATCGGATCCGGCATCCGGTTCTGTCAAATCCATTGCCATGGTATCGCCATTACAGACCCGGGGCAGGTATTTTGCTTTTTGTTCTTCTGTTGCAAACTCATTAATGGTTTCAGCGCAGTCCTGTAATCCCCATATATTAACAAAACCTGCATCAGCACGGGATACGATATCTGCTGCCATGATGTAAGGTACAATCGGGAAATTGAGTCCCTCATATCTGTAAGGCAGCGACATGCCCATTAACCCTGCATGGTTCAATGCCTTCATGTTTTCACTTGTTCCGGAAGCATAGATAACGCGTCCATCAACAACTTTTGGGCCTTCAGCATCAATTCCTTCAGCATTCGGTCCAATAATCTCGCCACAAACTTCGCCAACAATCTCCAGCACGCGATGATAATTGTCCATTGCATCTTCATGATCATGGGGTGCAAACTGAAACTCGTCCTTAAAGCTGAAATCCCGCTCCTTCAGCCTGACGATCTTTTCCATTAAAGGATGGTTCAGGTGAAATTTCAATTCGCTGTTATCGTTATAATAATTTGCCATCTTCCTTGATTTAACTTGATTATTTCGTATTCGCTTTATAATACCTGATCATTTTGGGAATGATTTCAGCAATATCACCTGTTATGACATAATCGGCAATTGAATTAATCGGTGCTTCCGGATCGGTATTGATTGCAATGATCTGAGCTGACTGCTCCATGCCTGCACGATGCTGAATCTGCCCCGAAATGCCACATGCGATATAAAGCTTGGGTCGTACAGTTAATCCGGTTTGCCCGATTTGCCTTTCGTGTTCTGCATAGCCTGCATCAACAGCTGCCCTTGAGGCACCCACTTCACCACCCAGAACTTCAGCCAGATCGTAAAGTAATTTAAAGTTTTCCCTGGAGCCAACACCATACCCACCCGAAACAATGATGGGTGCCCCTTTAATATTCAGCTTGCTTTTTTCAACATGCCTTTCAATAATTTCAACCACAAAATCATTGTCACTCACATAATCCTTCACTTCAAGATTTACTACCTTGCCATTATATTCCGGATCAAGTATGCTTTTTCTCATCACCCCCTCACGCACCGTAGCCATCTGCGGACGGTGATCAGGATTGATGATGGTGGCAATAATATTACCCCCGAAAGCAGGACGGATCTGGTAAAGCAGGCCTTCGTAATTCTTATTGGCTTTTTTATCGGTATGGCTTCCGATCTCAAGACTTGTACAGTCGGCGGTCAGTCCGCTATGTAATGCGGAAGAAACTCTGGGGCCCAGATCCCTGCCAATTGAAGTGGCACCCATCAGGGCAATCTGCGGCTGTTGTTCCTCAAAAAGCTTTACAACTATGGAAGTATGCGGAAGTGTCTGGTATGGATACAGCCTTTTGTCGTCGGCCAGGTACAGGGTATCTACCCCATATGGTATAACCTGTGCAGGAACAGCGTCCATCTGGTGCCCAATGGCAATTGCTTCCAGTTCGCAGCCCAGTTCATTTGCAAGTGACCGCCCTTTGGTCAGGAGTTCAAGGCTGACTTCAGCCACCTGCCCGTCTTCTATTTCGCAATAAACAAATACGTTATTCATATTTATACTGTTTCTTGATAAAACTACCCGATTGTATGACTTTTTATAAGTTCAACCATCATATCCTCAATTTCTTTGTCGGCATCCGAAATCACTTTTGAATCTTTTGCCTGAAGGACAACGTTCTCAATGGTTTTAACCTTTGTAGGTGAACCAGTGAGGCCCAGTTGAGAGGGATCTGTTTCTATATCATTCACAGTCCACTCCGGAATATTCAGGTCAGGCCTTTCGGTATACAACCGGGTATAATCTTCATTTTCCTTCTGAAGTTCGGTTACAGTCTGTGCGCGTTTATATTTCATGAGCAGTTTGGCATTCCTTACCCTGCACTCGGGAGCGGTACCATTGACGGTTATTACAAGAGGCAGTCTGCATTTAACTGTTTCCACACCCCTGTCGAGCCTGCGTTTTAATATAATGGTATCATTATCCAGTTCCTTCACTTCTTCGACATATGTAACCTGGAGCATATTCAGTTTTTCAGCCACCTGAGGACCTACCTGGGCAGTATCCCCATCAATGGCCTGACGTCCTGCTATAATAAGATCGATGTCGCCCATTTTCTTCAAAGCCTGTCCAAGAGCATAGGAGGTAGCCAGTGTATCTGAGCCGGCAAAAGCCCTGTCGGTAAGAAGTATTCCTCCATCAGCCCCCCTGAACAAGCCTTCGCGGATAATTTCCGCAGCACGACCGGGACCCATCGTTAATATTTTTACGGTACTTCCAGGGAACCTGTCCTTGATCCGCAATGCCTGCTCAAGGGCATTTAAATCTTCAGGATTAAAGATTGCAGGAAGCACAGCACGGTTTACCGTTCCATCTGCTTTCATTGCATCTTTGCCCACATTCCTCGTATCAGGGACTTGTTTGGCTAAAACGATAATTTTGTAGACTTTCATTTATTCCAGATTGATATATTAAAGTTTCCATTCCCCGCATGTAATAATGCGGAAACATAAAAAATGCCTTTCTCTTTTTCCAGAAAGGCATCAAATATAAATATTGAAGTGACAGAAATCAAAACAGGAAATGATAGAATATGATCATCAACAGGTGGTAAAATCACATTAAAACCTAACTTTCAACCCACCTTAGACCATCTGATGAAGCTTCAAGCATCTCATACTATTAAGATTAAAACAATCAACCCGATGATTCTAAAAATTTCAAAAAAAAAATATTCATTCTATTTATTTAGAATTGGTATAATTAAAAATGGCTGTATGAATTTCATCTGGAAATAATTGCATTAAATTAATTAATGCGAATAATTTTCTGAAGGATAAAGTTCATTTAACCCATGTCTGGTCAAAGGAAGGCCACCATCCGGTGACCTTCTGCAATAATTCTCCAGAATATTGTTTAATTGGTGAGAAAATCAAGAACATTGCTTCCTGTACCGGCTACCCCTTCACGATAAAGCTCAGTGAACCCGCACCGGGAACAGGAAACAGCAGTAAACCGCCGGTTCTGAATATTGAAAAACCTTGTAAATCCAGCACCTGTTGTGCGTATTTTATCTACTTCGGCTTTTTTGCTTCCACATTTAGGACATGTAAATGTTTTTTTCATCTGATTATCTATGTTAATTATAAATGATAAAGTATTATCTGACTACTCATATTGTCTGCATCATTTAATTCTTTTCGCATCCTTGAGTGCTGAATGAATAATCCATTCAAGCTGGCCATTAATGCTCCGGAAATCATCAGCAGCCCATTTCTCAAGTGCTTTCATCATTTCAGGATCAATTCGCAGCACAAATGTTTTCTTCTTACTCATTATATCACTTCATTTTTTTAATTTAGAGAATGTATATCTCTAATAAAATAAACTGCCAAACCAGTATCAAATGTTTAAGTATCAAGATTGATAGACTCAAGACACCAGACAGGATGATCATATATAAATTCATATTTTGCTGGCAAAATCAAAGTCTTGATACTTTTATGTAATCATCTATCATTAAAAATCAATACGACCCCTCCCATCCTCCCCGAAGGGGAGGGGTAAGACGCTCTTTTGCAGTACCCTGCATAATTTGCACAGGCCTAAAGTCCCCCTTCAGGTGATTTAGGAGGTCGTTTATAATATTATTTTTCATATGGCTATAAAACTTTTTACTGAGTGACTTGTGCCTCAGCTTCTTGTGTCTGCTTACTCATATTATTTTTCATAGAACTATAAATCTTTTTACTGAGGTAATTGTACCTACTGGTAAAGCGTACCTGTATTTACAACCGGGGTAGCATCCTTATCGCTGCAGAGCACTACCATCAGATTACTGATCATGGTTGCCTTTTTATCCTCATCAAAGTCAATGATCTCTTTTTTATTCAGTTCGTCAAGCGCCATCTGTACCATGGAAACAGCACCTTCAACAATTTTGAACCTGGCTGCAACAATGGCCGTAGCCTGCTGGCGCTTCAACATGGCCTGTGCAATTTCCTGGGCATATGCAATGTAGTTGATGCGTGCCTCAATTACAAAAATACCTGCGATCTCGAGACGTTCCCTGATTTCCTTTTCAAGTTCATCATTTACCTCTTCCGTACTTTCGCGAAGCGTTACCCTGGCTGATTCGTCCTCTATATTATCATATGGATACATACCTGCCAGTTTCCTCAGGGCTGCCTCGCTCTGAACCTCCACAAAACGTTCAAATTCATCAACACCGAATGCGGCACGGTAAGTATCATCAACCTTCCAGACCAATACAAGGCCAATCATAATCGGATTGCCAAGCTTGTCGTTCACCTTAATGGGTTCACTGTCGAAATTCCGGGCCCTCAACGAGAATTTTTTGCGCACGAAAAATGGATTCACCCAATAAAATCCATTGACTTTGATCGATCCCTTGTAGGCACCAAACAATATCATGACACAGCTCTGATTGGGATCAACAACCGTGAATCCCGGCGCGATCAGCAAAAAGAAGAAGATCATAACAGCTGAAGGAATATAAAATCCTCTCATTAAGCCTAAAATGATCAATGCCAGAAGCACCAGTTCAATAAAGGCGAACAGATAGCCCGATAACCCTTTGTATTCTTTTTCCATGGCTTTAAAATATTATTTAAATTGATATTAAAATGATATTACAAATCTATACATAAATTCATTACATTCATGAGATTAGTAAGAAAAAAATTAAAAAAATAATCATCGTGAGTCTATCCCAGCTACATTATTACTATAAAAAAGAATTTATCATCATATTAAAGTCAGCATAAATTCAATAATAACTCAATACAAATTCAATTTTTATTGAATTTATATTGAGTTTAAATTGAGTTAATATTGAGTTTAGTTTGAATTTAGTATAGCTTTAATATAACTTTTGTGATTTACACTTTAACTGAATAAAAATTGGGAAGGGTGGCAGAATAACTAAAAAGCAAAGACGTGCGGCTTGAATTTTACCAGCCCCGAAATACAGAACAGTAAAGAAAAATTTAATCAGGAAGTTGCCACATCATAATAAGGAAACATATATGCAAATGGAATAAAAGTATATGACGGGTAAGCGCAACGAAAAGAGGCTTCCCTGCAGTGGAAGCCTCTCTGTTTTCATATTGTTTCCGATTTCAGTTGATAACCATCTCTATCTGTCCGGTTGACCTGCTGTCCATAACCTCGTATGAACGTGCAAAATCCATAATCCTGCGGACCGACCCGGCAGAAGGAGAAAAAGGTGCTTCATCTGATTCCGTTAAAAAATTCCGGGAGCTATTCAGGCTTAATCGACCCTCCGCCGCGGTAAATTTTTTAACGATAAAAATTAATGTAGACCATTTTTTCATAGGCGCTTATTTTTAAACAATTTCTGTATCAGGAACGCTTAAAACAGCCGCCTTATTGTGTTAAGAAAAGTTAAATACGCGTCAGATTCAGGTTCTTTTCACGTATGATTTTCCTTAAGTTAATGAGGGCATACCTCATCCTTCCGAGTGCCGTGTTTATACTGACACCAGTCTGATCCGCAATTTCCTTAAAACTAAGGCCCATGTAATGCCTCATGTAAATCACCTGCTGCTGATCTTCTGGCAATTCCTTTACAAGATATTTTACCTCGCTCAGAATCTGCCGGTTTACCAACTGGTCTTCTATTGTTTCTTCAGAAAACTTCTGGGAATTGAACACATCTATTTCAAGACTGTCGTTTGAAACAGTGCCCTGAAGCTTTTCCTTCCTGAAATGATCAATAATAAGGTTATGTGAAATCCGCAGCACCCAGGAAATAAATTTCCCGTTTTCCACGTATTTACCCCGTTTGAGTGAACGGATAACTTTAATAAAGGTTTCCTGGAAGATATCTTCAGCCAGTTCCTGGTTTTTTACTATAAGCAAAATGTAGGAGTACACCCTGCCTTTATGACGATGTATTAAAATCTCGAGAGAATTTTGATCGCCTTCAATAAAACGTTGAACGAGCTCATTGTCGTTCAATGCATTTGTCTTGAACATTACCTTCTATTTAATTGTAAACAAAAAGTAAATTTTTCCGATAGGCGATTTTTTAAATGAAGTAAACTATTTAACTAATTTTGTCCGCGGTAAAAATGATACTTTTTCACGAAAAAAACAAGTTTTTTAAAAAAATTATAGGATTCAACAACAGGTATGGCAGATAAAAAGACAAACAGATATATAGAAATTCATCATGCAAGGGTTCATAACCTAAAGAACATCAGTTTAAAAATTCCTCTGAATCAATTTATTGTCATTACCGGTGTGTCTGGTTCAGGAAAATCATCGCTGGCTTTTGATACCCTTTTTGCAGAGGGACAGAGAAGGTATGTGGAGAGTCTTTCCTCCTATGCAAGGCAATTTTTAGGGCGAATCAATAAGCCCGAGGTTGATTATATCCGTGGTATTCCACCTGCAATTGCGATCGAACAAAAGGTTAATACACGCAATCCACGCTCTACAGTCGGGACTTCAACCGAAATTTATGATTACCTGAAGTTGCTTTTTGCCCGGGTTGGGAAAACCATTTCACCAGTTTCAGGGATAGAGGTTACACGTCATTCGGTATCAGATGTTGTTGATTTTGTTTTTTCTTATCCGGAAGAAACACGGGCTATGGTACTTTCCCCTTTAAAGTCGAAAAATGGCAGATCGCTTCTGAAGGAAGCAGAATTATTGATGCAGCAGGGTTTCTCACGGCTTGAAAAAGAGGAGGAAGTCATCCGCATCGACGAAATGCTGGCTACTGCAGATGAAAGCTTATCTGCAGGTGATTACAATGTTATAATCGACAGGGTGGTTGTGCAGCCTGGTGAAGATTCAAAAAGCAGGGTGGCAGATTCAGTAGGTACAGCCTTTTTCGAGGGACATGGAGAATGCACAATAAAAATCCTTGGTAATGATCAAAAACTAACCCGGTTTTTTTCAAACCGCTTTGAGGCCGACGGGATTGAATTTGAAGATCCCACTGTTCATACATTCAGTTTCAACAATCCGGTTGGGGCATGCCCCACCTGCGAGGGTTACGGAAAAGTGATTGGGATCGATGAAGATCTTGTCATTCCAAATAAATCCCTTTCCATCTACCAGGATGCAATTGCCTGCTGGAAGGGTGAAAAAATGAGCGAATGGAAAGACAAGTTGGTTTACTCAGCCCAAAGTTTTGGTTTCCCTATTCATAAACCATGGTATGAGCTTTCAGAAGAGCAGAAATCATTGGTATGGACAGGCAACCGGTATTTTAAAGGGCTTAACCGTTTTTTTAAATATCTTGAGGAAAAAAGCTATAAAATCCAGTACAGGGTCATGCTGTCGAGGTACCGTGGCAAAACCACCTGTCCGGATTGCAGGGGCACACGATTAAAAAAAGAGGCAGGATATGTAAAAATCGCAGGTTATTCCATTCAGGACCTTGTACTGATGCCGGTTTCTGAATTGCAGAAGCTCTTTCATACCTTGAAATTACCATCACATGAAAAGGAAATTGCCAGAAGGATATTAATTGAGATCATCAACCGGCTGGACTTCCTTTGCGATGTAGGACTGGGTTATCTGACGCTAAACCGGCTGTCGTCGACACTATCGGGAGGCGAGTCACAGCGCATTAACCTGGCCACTTCACTTGGAAGCAGCCTGGTAGGCTCATTGTATATTCTTGATGAACCCAGCATCGGACTACATTCCCGCGACACAGAAAGGCTCATTGATGTATTGAGGAAACTTCAGAAACTGGGAAACACTGTATTTGTTGTGGAGCACGATGAAGAGATCATCAGGGCTGCTGATCAAATTATTGATATCGGGCCCCTGGCCGGGCAGCATGGCGGTGAGGTAGTGTTCCAGGGAACTCATGATGAGCTTGAGCAAAATCCTGAAAGCCTTACAACAAAATATCTTACAGGGATTGAAAAAATTGAAGTTCCTGCACAAAGGCGCAAGTGGAGCAATTTTATTGAAGTTGTTGGTGCACGCGAGAACAACCTTAAAAACCTGACGGTCAGGTTTCCTCTTAATATACTTACAGTAGTAACAGGAGTCAGCGGATCGGGCAAATCATCACTGGTTTCGAAAATACTCTACCCCGCTCTTACCAAACTGATGGGAGGATATGGAGAGCGGACCGGGCACCACGATACTTTAAATGGTGATTACAGGTTGCTGTCATCGGTTGAATTTGTTGATCAGAATCCGATAGGAAAGTCATCGCGCTCAAATCCGGTTACCTATCTGAAGGCTTATGATGAGATCAGAAAGTTGTATTCGGAACAGCAGGCAGCCAAAATACAGGGGCTGAAGCCTTCCCATTTTTCTTTCAATGTAGATGGCGGCCGGTGCGAGGAATGCCAGGGAGAAGGAACCATCAAGGTAGAAATGCAGTTCCTGGCCGATGTTTACCTGCTTTGTGAAAGCTGCGGTGGAAAAAGGTTTAAGGAAGATATTCTCGAGGTACAATACAAGGAACATAACATAGACGATATACTGAACCTCACAGTAAACCAGGCGGTAGAACTTTTCAGCAAAGGAAAAACCTCTACTGAGAAGAAAATAGTTAAACGGTTGCAACCCTTAAAGGATGTAGGGTTGGGATATGTAAAACTGGGCCAGTCTTCGAGCACACTATCGGGAGGTGAAAGCCAGCGGGTAAAACTGGCATCATTCCTGGCACAGGAAAAGGATTCGCCCACACTTTTCATATTCGATGAACCTACAACAGGACTCCATTTCCATGACATCCGCAAGTTGCTGGGGTCCTTCAATGCGCTGATCTCACGCGGCCATTCCATCATCATCATCGAACACAATCTTGATGTTATTAAAACGGCAGATTGGGTGATTGACCTGGGCCCGGAAGGAGGAGACAAGGGGGGAAAGCTTGTTTTTGCAGGAACGCCTGAGGACCTGGCACGAAAAAAGGAATCATACACCGGGCAGGCTTTAAAAGAAAAGTTGTAAATTTTGGGAAAAATTCAACTTCTTTAAATTAACGTGCTATGTATAACAAATTGATCAGCAACATCAGGCCACTTGGCTTTACATGGGAAACCCATGATCCTTTTCTTTTTTGTGTTCACCATTTAGATCAGTACCCTCCTGCAAACGATCATCTGGGGCCGGCTGCTTCGCTTGAAGGCAGAAGGTTAGGACAGGATTTTACAAAGAAAGACGGCTGGCGGATGTACCACGGGGAGGAAATTCCCGGATTCCCGGCACACCCTCATCGTGGTTTTGAAACTGTAACTGTAGTGCTTAAAGGTTTTGTTGATCATTCAGATTCGCACGGATCGGCAGGAAGGTACGGCAACGGCGATGTGCAGTGGATGACCGCTGGCGCAGGATTGCAGCATTCGGAAATGTTTCCGCTGCTGAATAAAGACAAGGAAAACCCGCTGGAACTTTTCCAGATCTGGCTTAACCTTCCCAAAGAAAAGAAGTTTGCCAATCCTTTTTACATTATGCTCTGGGATGAGGACATTCCGGATGTGACCTTTGTGGATGAACAGGAAAGAAAAACTACAGTTACTCTGATCGCCGGCACTTTAAACGGAACAAAAGCACCTGATCCTGCCCCCGATTCATGGGCTGCCAATCCTGATAATGAAACAGCCATATGGCTCATCCGCATGGAACCGAATGCACAGTGGCAGATTCCACCAGCTTCGCTTGAGGTAAACCGTACACTTTACTTTTACCGGGGCAATGAAATTACAATTGCGGGAATAACAGTGAAGAACTACCATTCGCTCGACCTGCTTGCAGAAGAGGCCATCATTGTTGAAAACAGCAGCCAGCCTGCCTACCTGTTGTTACTGCAGGGAAAGCCAATCAATGAACCAGTGGTACAGCATGGCCCGTTTGTGATGAATACACCGGAGGAAATACACCAGGCATTTGCCGATTACCGTAAAACAGGATTTGGAGGATGGCCATGGGACAGATACGATAACGTACATTCACCTGACAAGGGCAGGTTTGCCAGGTATGCCGGCGGCAAGGAATTCATACCCGGAACTTTTATCAGCGGAAGCTGATTCCTTATATAAAGAAAAATCCATACTGAAAGAAGGATAACTTTTCCGCACCACGTTCACCGGTCAGTGGTTCGGAATTGTCATTTGCCTATTGTTTCAATTTGGTTATTTTTGCCTCAAACGTAAATTTCCTGGAAAACCATTATCAATCAGGATGCTTTAACTTATTTAAGATAAATGAAAAACAAATACGCTATGAATCCGGTCATCCGCTTAAATGGGATTGTTCTTGTTTTTATCATTCTGTTTCATTCATATTCCAATGCCTGCACAAATTTTCTTGTAACAAAAGGTGCTTCAGCCGATGGTTCAACCATGATTACATATGCTGCTGATTCGCACATCCGTTACGGGGAGTTGTATTTCAGTCCCGCGACCCGCTGGCCCGAAGGCAGCATGGTAACCATTTATGACCGCAGTACGGCAGAGCCGCTGGGGCAGATCCCACAGGTTCCGTATACCTACCAGACGGTGGGCTTTATGAATGAGCACCAGGTTGCCATTGGTGAATCAACATTTGGCGGCCGCAGCGAACTTGTCGATACCACCGGACTAATGGATTATGCAGCATTGATGTTCCTGGTGACTCAACGGGCAAAAAATGCAAGGGAAGCAATCAAAGTCATTGCAGAACTGGTTGAAGAATATGGATATGCCAGTTCAGGCGAGTCATTTTCCATTGGCGATCCAAATGAAGTATGGATCATGGAACTGATAGGAAAGGGAACCGACATGCAGTATAACCGGAAAACAAGGCAACAGGTAAATACAAGAAAAGGTGCAGTCTGGGTTGCAATCCGTATTCCCGATGGTTATGTATCGGCTCATGCAAATCATGCCCGTATTACAGGTTTCCCCGCTGTGGATGGAAAATCAAGTATCAGCAGCAGGAACCTGGGAAATATATTTGAGCCGGAAGTGGAAGTGGTTTATGCACATGATGTCATTTCCTTTGCCCGGGACATGGGTTATTTCCAAGGGGAAGACAAGGAATTCAGCTTTAGTGATGTGTATGCCCCACTGGATTTCAGTGCAGCACGTTTTTGCGAACTGCGGGTCTGGAGCATGTTTAACAGGGTAACCGAGGGGATGGATAAGTTTTGGGATTATGCAACAGGAAAGAATCCGGAGGGAAGGATGCCTTTGTTTGTGAAACCTGTCAGGAAACTTACCCCGCTGGATTTAATGAGCTTTAAGCGCGACTACCTTCAGGGTACAGAGCTCGACATGTCGCAGGATGCCGGAGCAGGGCCTTTCGGACTTCCCTACCGCTGGCGAGGCCTGACATGGGAGCATGAGGGCAAGGAGTATTTCAATGAAAGGGTAACTGTAACCCAGCAAACAGGTTTTTCATTCATTGCCCAGATGCGGAGCTGGCTTCCCGGTCCGATCGGCGGAATCAACTGGTTTGGGGTTGATGATGCAGGCACAACGGTATATGTTCCATTCTACTGCGGGATCAACAGGGTCCCCCGGACATGGGCCGAAGGATATGGAGACATTCTTGAATATAAAGATGATGCAGCATTCTGGGTATTCAACAGGCTTGCTCATTTTGCCTATTTGTTCTACGACAGGGTGATGCCTGATATCCGTCAGGTGCAGCATGAACTGGAATCAAAGTTTGCCCGGTATACGCCTGCTGTGGATGCTGCAGCTCTTAAACTCTGGGAAGATGACCAGGAACTGGCACGTGAATTTCTGACAGACTACTCCGTTAATTTGGGTGAATATACAGTACAGACGTGGAAAGAACTCGGTGAATTCCTGCTTGTAAAGTACCTCGACGGAAATGTAAAGCAGGAAAAAGAAGGACGTTTTCTGCGGAATCCATGGGGGTATCCTCAGCCGCCATCATTCCCCGGCTATTCCGATAAATGGAAGGAAAATGTTGTAAATGATGCAGGGGAAAGGCTTCTTTATCCAAAAGCAGATTAAAACCGGCAATCAAATATTTAAAGACAGTTGAGGATCAGCTTATTATTGCAGATTTTATGAACCTTGAAGATCTGCAAATAGTATATTAATAAATAAAAAATGAAAAACATACCTGAGCAGGCACCTCCGGAAAAAAGACCGTTTTTCCTGAAGATGCTGGATTACGTTGAGATTATTGGCAACAAGCTTCCCCATCCGGCTACCTTATTTGCAGGGCTGGCACTGCTCGTGGTTATCCTTTCGTGGATAGCACATATCTCTGGTACATCGGCACAACATCCGGTTGACGGGCAGGATATATATGCCAAAAGCCTGCTGAGCGGCGATGGCATCAGGTGGATGTACGAAAATATTTTACAAAACTTTCTGCGTTTTCCTCCCCTTGGGTATGTGCTTGTTGTAATGGTGGGCATTGGAGCAGCCGAGGGTTCAGGATTGTTTTCAGCAATGATCAGGGCAATGGTCTTAGGAGCGCCCAAACGTATGATTACAGCAGCCATTGTGCTGGCAGGTATTGTTTCAGGTCTTGCAGTGGAAGCAGGGTATGTCATCCTGATACCGCTTGGAGCTATGATCTTCCATGCACTGGGCAGGCATCCAATGGCAGGGCTTGCTGCAGCATTCACAGGGGTAAGCGGAGGTTTTGGTGCCAATTTCTTCATCGGGTCGATCGATCCAATCCTTGCAGGGATTTCAGAGTCGGCAGCACAGATGATTATCCCTGACATGGTCGTTAACCCTGCAGTCAATTATTATTTCATGATTGTTTCAAGCTTTGTTGTGCTGTTTGTTGGTACCTGGGTGACAGAGAAGATTGTGGAACCAAGGCTTGGGCCATATAAGGGATCAGCCGAAAGATTGCCGATCGAACAGCTGACAGCTCCGGAAAAAAAAGGGTTGCGGTATGCAGGATTGGCCCTGCTTGTAACACTGGCATTGCTGGCATTAACGGTCATTCCGGACAACGGAATATTTCGCGATCCGGAAACAGGATCAGTGCTGCATTCTCCCTTTTTCAGAGGCATCATAGTAGGAATCCTGCTCATGTTCCTTTTCCCTGCACTGGCTTACGGGATTACTACAGGAACCATAAAGAGCGATAAAGATGTGGCAAGGCACATTGGCAGTTCAATGAGCACCATGGGCAGCTACATTGTTCTTGTATTTTTTGCTGCACAGTTTGTGTACTTTTTCAATTACAGTAACCTGGGCATTGTTTTCGCCATCAAGGGAGCAAACTCCCTCCAAAGTATCGGATTAACCGGGATACCGCTGATAGTTGGCTTTGTTTTACTTTCAGCCTTTATCAATATGTTTATGGGCAGTGCGTCGGCCAAATGGGCAATTATGGCGCCAGTATTCATTCCCATGCTGATGCTCATCGATCCGCCTTACCATCCGGGTCTTACGCAGGCAGCATTCAGGATAGGCGATTCACTGACGAACCTGATCACTCCCATGATGAGTTACTTTGCACTAATCGTCACCTTTGCAGAAAAGTATGACAAGCGTTATGGCATTGGGACCATTATTTCAACTATGCTTCCTTATACGATTTTTCTGGGAATTTTTTGGATTGCCCTGCTTGTAGGCTGGATGCTGCTCGATCTTCCCCTGGGGCCGGATGGGCCTATATTTATCAGGTAATATTGAAATAGTTTAAGTGTTTCCCTATTTCATCAGAGGCAGTTTCTTCCATGCATCAAGCAGTAAGAAAAAGACGACAATGCCGGCCATTAAATCGGCAAGAGGGTATGCAAGCCAGATGCCTGAGATGCCCCAGAATTCAGGAAGAATAAACAACAGGGGTATCAACCCGATGACCTGCCTGAAAAGAGTTGTAAACATGGCTATCTTTGCTTTTCCTATAGCCTGAAAGAAATGGGAGGCCACCACCTGGTATCCTACCAGTGGTAATGCCAGTACAACCAGCCTTAAACCATGGACGGTGAGTTCATAAAGTTCGGGACTGTCTGTATTGAACAACCGCACGATTGTTCCGGGAATAGTCTCAATGAATATAAATGATCCAACGGCAAGGGCAGTTGCTGCAATCAGCGATAAGCGCAAAGCCTCTTTAACCCTTGCAACCGATTTTGCCCCGTAGTTAAAGCCAATAATAGGCTGTGCAGCCATATTGATGGCAACTACTGCCATGATAAACATCGAAACAACAGAGTTCACAATTCCCATTGCACCAACAGCAAGGTCGCCCCCGAAATCGATGAGCTTTTTATTGATAAGCCCCTGCACTACACTGTTTGCAATTTGCATGGCAAACGGGGCCATCCCTATGGCAACAATTTCAACAAGGATCCCACGGTTTATCCTGATGTTTTGTTTACGCAACCTGATTACAGCACGTTTACCTGTGAAATGGATCAATACCCACACCATAAGTACAAACATAGATATGACGGTAGCCCATGCAGCTCCCTTCACACCCATGTCGAGCCAGAAAATGAATATGGGATCGAGTATAATATTGGTTCCGGCGCTGATGATCATTGAATACATGGCAATCCGGGCATTTCCTTCTGAACGGATTACATTGTTCAGTGAAAAGCCAATCACCATAAAAGGAGTACCTGCAAGAATGATGTTCAGGTAGTCATTGGCATACTGAAATGTCTCTTCGGTTGAGCCAAATGATCTTAATATTGGCTCCTTCAGGAGGTAAGTAATGATCATGATGAATAATGACACCAGGATCATCAGTGCAAAGCCGGTGCCCAGGGTTTGTTCAGCGCGTGCCATCTCTCTTCTGCCAAGGTTGATAGAAACATAAACTCCTGAACCAATCCCTATTAGCATTCCAAAGCCCATCATGATCAGCATAATGGGGAATATAACAGAAATTCCTGCCAGTGCTTCTGCACTGACACCCTGTCCGATAAATATCCGGTCAACTATGTTGTAAAGTGCATTGGCAAACACACCCACAAACGCAGGCACGAAATACTTAAACATCAGGCGGCTGATACGGGCATCTCTTAATTCCTGAATGTTGCTCATGAATTGCAAAGGTAAATATTAGAACAGCAATTTCGGGAGCACCAGTCTCTTTTTCTAAACCCATGGAAAATTTGTAGTTTTGTTGCCAAAGAATTGATAACATGGATGGGAAATACCGCAGCAGGAATCTTGAAACATCTTTACGGTCGGAAAAAACTTCAACCGTTTTAACCGCTTTATATGAATTGAAGGACTCCGGAAATATAAGTTATATACCTGTTTTACTTGAACTCCTAACTACCAATCCCGTTGAGGAGGTTGAAAAGGAAATTATTTACATCCTTAATAACCTGAAGGTTCAGAAGGCTGTTCCGGTTTTGGTTGAAGCGATACAGAATCCGGAATACATTTCGATACGAAAAAAAATCATTACCGCCTGCTGGCAAAATGGCCTGAACTATAAAAATCAACTTCCTGTTTTTGTTGATCTTGTAATACAGGAAGAATGGGAAACGGGATTTGAAGCTTTTACTGTAATTGAAAATATGGAAGAATACCCTGACAGGGAAACACTTGATCTGGCAGTACGAAAAATTCAGGATGCTTTACCGGGCACTGAGGGTAAAAAAAAATACTTTCTGCAGGAAATTTTGATTCTCATTTGTTAAATGATCATAAGCAAGTTATCTGAATGATAACTTATCAATAAATGATATAACTTTTTTAGATCTTAATTGAAAATTTCGGGTATTAAACTGCGTTACCTGATCATATTTATATTGATCAGTTGCATTGGCAAATCACAGACTGAACAAGGGTTGCTCCCTTTTTCAAATAAACTGTTACTGAATCCATCTTTTGCGGGGCTGGATAAAAATAACAGCGTTTGGAGCAATTTCCTTTATTCTGCAGAACCTGATAACCATTTAAAACATCTCTATTCTGTAACATACGATACCTGGTCTGAAGCCCTTAAAGGTGGGGTTGCCTTGTATTTTTACCAGGGACTCGAAGCAGGCATTCATACCAATCATACAGGGGCAGGATTTTCCTTTTCAAAGCCCATTGTGGCAGGCGACAGTGAAATTATTCCTTCTATAAACCTGAACTATTATTTATTCACTAAACAGTGGCTGGTGTATGTAATTGATGAAATGGTGGACAAAAGCGTTGATCCATATAATCCTCCCGGAGTTGATTTCATGAGGTACCATATGCTGAACCCGCGACTGGGGTTGTTGCTTAATTCCCCCCATATGTTTATCGGAACATCTGTTTCGTATTCGCAAAAGAACCACTTCGTTCAGCAAAACAACCTGCAGAATAATCATCCATTTCATTTTCTGTTTCATGCTGCAAAAAAAATAAATGGCAACGAAAACGGATTGTTGTTCAGGCCGTTTAAATCCAGCCCTGAAGCGGTTGTAGTTTATTCTGATCACCTTTTATTATCAAGGGTGGGGATCAGAATGGAGCAGGTCGACCGTATGCTTGGATTCTTTGTATCCAATAACTTTACGGAAAAACATCATGGAATATCAGGGATATACGGCTGGAGGCTTGAAAACTTCAAAATTGCACTTACTCTGGGGGGAGCCTATTCCATCCCTGCACATCAAACCATGTATTTCGGTGAATTAAGTCTGGGGTTGGTGATCCCATATAAAATATTTGATGAAGAAAACCCCTGGGCACCACCAATTATTCCAAATTAATTCTACTATTGTAAAAGAAACAATACCGAAATTCTTTTCCTGATGCAATTCCGGATTCTGACTACATTTTTAATTGCCTTGATTTCTATTGGTGCAGATGCGCAGGATCCATCTTTTTCGCAATTTTATGCAAATCCGGTGAATCTGAATCCGGCATTAACCGGAACCACTGAACTCCCCAGACTTGGGCTGCATTACCGGAACCAGTGGCCAGGGCGTGGACCCACATATACCACCTATTCAGTGTCATACGACAGAATCATGCCAAAGAGCAATGCCGGAATGGGAATACAGATGTTGAAAGACCAGGAACTTAACAACGTTATTAACACCCATTCAGCAACTATATCCTATTCCTACCATATCGTACTGGGTTACGGCAGTTTTATGACATTTGGTCTTCAGGGGGGATTGACTTTAAAGCAGTTTAATATTGGTAACCTTGTTTTCCCTTCAGGAATTGATCAACTGAGCGGGGAGATCAGCAGTTGGGTTTCTGAAAGCTATACAGATGAAAAGAAAGTATATCCTGATTTTGCTGCCGGTATTGCAGGCCAGCATGGTGAAATCTTCTGGGGACTGGCAGCACACCACCTGAATACCCCCAATGAATCCGTGATTGAAGGAGACCAAAAAGGCACTCTTCCGGTAAAGGCAACATTGCATGCAGGTGCCAGGCTGCACCGGCTACACAATGGATTGCTGTCGCGCATTTTTACACTTTCGCCAAACATCCTGTACCAGCACCAGGGACATTTCAGGCAGTTAAATACAGGCATTTACATGATTGAGAAATCCTTCCTGTTTGGTGGCTGGTACCGGAATAACCTTGATATCAGGCCGGATGCCATCATTGCTCTGGCAGGGTTTGCCCGTGAAAAATGGCAGGTGGGTTACAGTTTTGATTTCACACTGTCGAAACTTTCCAACTACAGCTATGGCTCACATGAAATTTCTCTGATATTCTATCCCGGAAGAAAAAAAGAAATACCGTACCGGGATAAAATGCTCATCCCGATGATTTAAATCTAATCCTCTTTTTTTGCATTTGCAATAACTTTTTTCCTAAAGTTCCCTCACACCCTCCATTTTCTTAACTTCCACCATTTGCCATGGTACTATAAATCTTTCATGAGAACTGGGGTGTTTGGTACTCTTTTTGTGCCTCACCTGATACGGAGGATAATGTTCAAATTCACTTCTATATTTATCTTTATCATCCATCATAATTTTTTATACGGATAAAGATGATATCTGGGTTACATGAAATACTTCAAAAGATCAAAGTTACAGTTCCTGTCTGTGTGTGCTTTTTGCCTAAAAAATCGTAGTACTGCAAAACCCAGGGATATACACCTGACGGGGCATTCACGTGGTTTTTCATCTTACCGTCCCAACCTATATTCTGGCTAAATGATTGAAATACCACCTCTCCCCACCTGTTATAAATTAACAATTTATAACCATCATTAACAATACCTTCAGCGTAAATTCTGAATTCCCGGTCTTCTTCATTTGGAGCATTTGGAGAGAAAACAGTAGGAGGAAAAACCTTATCAAAGGCCACGGAAACAAATGCAGTTGCAGAATCTTTACACCCGAATTCATTCAATGCTAAAAGTGAAACTTCATATTGACCCATTTTATCGTACTTGTGATTTGGATGTTCTTCAGCAGACACACCTGATGAATCACCGAAATTCCACTCATAGAAATCTGAAACACTGCTTCTGTTCTCAAAATCAACTACCGGATCAGAAATCAAAACATCAAATGAACCTGCAGTAAAGGCGGCATCAGGTACAGGATGGACAGAGATCTTACCGGGGAGACAGAGGGTATCTTTGCAGCCTGTTGTTAGTGAATGGGCAAATATCTTCACATCATACATGCTGTTCTCACTGTTATAAATTTGAGAAACATTTTCCCCATTTGCAAAGATTCCATTACCCATATCCCATGTATAACTGACTTCGTCCAGAGCATCCGTAACCGGCAATGACAGATCTACATTTAAAGGAGGGCAACCCGATACTACGCTGTCTGGTAAATTTATCAGTGGCTTTCGCTTCAGCACACGCTGAAGGATTTTTGTACTGCAGCCAAATTCAGAAACCACCTGCAAGCCAACATTGGCTATGGGCCGCCCTGATAATTTATACATAAAACGATCTGCTGCATTACCAGGATATTCTGGCACCTCGTCAGCAGTAAAATCAGAGACATCCCATATGAAGGAGTCACGGATACCCGCTGATCCAATGTACCTGATTTCCCCTAGTTCTGAATTGCAGTCCTCTTCCCCAAAACTAAAATCAATCGTTGGTATTGGATGGACTGTTACAGCATCTTTAATAACACCTTCATTTTTACATCCCTCCATTGATACGATTTCCAGTTTTACATCAAACTTTAAATCTGTTGTTCCTTCATTTAAGTAAGTATGATCAGGAGATTTTTCCCCGGACACGGATCCATCTCCAAATTCCCATGTATATTCTTCAATTTCCTCAATATCATCATTTCTAAACTGAACCACCATGGGCGTACAACCATCGGTGTTTCCCTCTACCCAGAAATCCATTGCCGGCGTGACGGCAACAGGTTCAAAAGCATTGGACTTACAACCATTCTCATTTACCTCCAAACCTACATTCCTGTTTCTCTGACCATACCCCAAAGGAATCACAAGTCCTGTTAAATCAGTTCCTGCATTATATAAAGTATCCGATGAATACCAGGAGAAATGAGCAGATCCTGTTACCTCTCCGGTATACACCACATTCAGATTATAACCCCTGCACTTTTCCTCATCTATAAAGAAATCAGCTGTGGGCTTGTGCCTGAAGGAAACATGTATCGTATCATAATAACTGCACCCATGCATGTTGTTGTATTCAATCTCAAACCGGTAGTCGCCAAATTCCTCCACCTCTAAAGTAGGATTATGGGTATCCGCATCATGTACAAGAGATATTGATTGAAGTGGTTTCATCATTACATTAACCACTTCGTTAAACGTCAGGGAGATTTTGGCAGTAAGATTTCCGCACACCACTGAATCAAGGTCTTGTATCGTCATCTCAGGCTTGCTTCTCCATGCAACTTTGGCTGTAGCAGAAAGATGTATTTCAGGGTCTCCGGCCATCCCTCCAAATTCAACTATAAAACCTTTGGGGCGGTAGTATTGCGACTGAGGCCCATCGCCAGCTTCTTTCAGGTCGTTCCATGACTTGGGTTCCTTTTGAGGATTCTGATTGATGTGGGCAAAATGTTCCGGGCCCTGGTTATTGGGTTCACCTGTTGCCCAGAAAGAGTACCGACCATTTACACGTTCCCCGCTGGCACTACCCCTCCAGAACAAGGTACCCGTCTCCGGCCCTGTTACCCATTTCCAGTCACCTTCCATCTCTGCATCAGAGGCACCGATCCATCCAACCCCTTCTGTTTTAAGCCATATAAAATCATTTTCTATGGCAGAAGTTATTGTTGCAAGATACCCCTGCAACCCATAATACATCAGGCTGGCTGCAGAATCCCTTGCTTCTGTCCAGGTGATATCCAGTTTCCTGATGTAGCGGTAAAAATGTTTTGTATATGGAAGATAATCGCTGTCGAGCAGGGTAATTGAAAAAATTCTGGTTTCCTGATCAGGAAGTGCCTTCAGACTTTCATAGTAAACCAACCTGACTGCTTCTTCAAGTTCTGAGGCACTTCCCTCACCAAGTAACTCAAGAAATCCTGCATCATCATTCCACCGCGGAGAAAACCTGTTTCCCTGGTAAGTTAATGTATCGTACCCTTTGTGATAATTTACTATAGAAATTTTTATGCCCTCAGAGGCATTTTTACTTTGAATATTGTAAATTGAGATATCAGGTGCAACCACCACCGGACCGTTACAATAAAAAACAGTATCATCAGGTGGATTATAAATCCGCGGGACTTCGTCTGCTGCACCAGCAAAGATCCCATTAGAAATCATTATGACGAAGAGCAGAATGGTCTGCCACCTGATATTCATGTGCTGACTTTACCTTCCTTTACCAGAAAAATACTTCATAAACTGAGACCTTTCGTAGAGCATGGGATCAGGAATATTTTTGTACGATAATCTTCCCCTGAAATCATCGATCTTCCTGAAGTTCCATTTTCTCATAAAATCAGCAACTTCTGTCAGCATATCTGGTATGATGCCATTCCCATGAATATACAATGCCGAACAAAGTTGTGCTACTTTTGCCCCCGCAAGTAATTGTCTTGCAACTGCCTTACCATTATGAATGCCGGTAGATGCAGCTATATCCATATCAGAAATCTCCGATGCTACAAGCCCCACCCATCGGAGCGTATGACGTACTTCCCCCGGAGAACTGAAAACTTCGGATGACGTAAGTTCAAGCTTATCCAGATCAATATCGGGTTCATAAAAACGGTTAAACATAACAACACCTTTTGCCCCGGCCGCCTTAAGTTTGTCAACCATACCAATAATATTGCTGTGGTACAGGCCTATTTTAACAGAAACCGGAATGGAAACTACCTGTTTCACCTTTTGAAGCACATCCAGGTATAAATGTTCAAGAGCCTGCGGGTCCTCTCCCCTTTTAACAGGCACATAAAAGATGTTCAGTTCAAGGGCATCGGCTCCTGCTTCCTGGAAATCCTTTGCAAACGAGGTCCAATGATTGGCCGACACACAGTTGATGCTTGCAATAACCGGAACTTCGACTACTTTTTTTGTATCTTCAATCAACCGGATGTGTTTTGTCACTGTATTATCCTGAAGATAATTCCTGATGTAATCCTCTGCCTCAGGATAGCCGGTGTTGTGTGCATCCTGCAAAAGCACGGAATTCACCTCATTGTTGATCTGTTCCTCAAAAACAGATTTTAACACAACTGCACCAATCCCTGCCTCCTCAAGCTTTCTGATTTTATCGACTGAGCTAGTAATTCCTGAACTGGCTGCCACCAGCGGATTTTTGATTTTTATTCCCAGGTATGTCGTTTCCAGATTTATCATTGATATTAGTTTAATATTTTTATTTTATGCTGATTATTATTTTCTCACCAGTCTCCAGTTTCATCTTGAACCGAAAATTTTACTCCCAATTCTAACCATTGTACTCCCTTCTTCTACTGCAATGGTATAATCATCTGACATACCCATTGAAATTTCCCTGAATTCCCGGCTGCCACTAAAATAATCCCTTTTAAAAACATCAAAAATGTACTTAAGCAGACGGAATTCATTTCTCACCAAATTATGATCATCTGTAAAGGTAGCCATTCCCATTACTCCTGCAATTATAATGTTTTTCATTGTGCCAAAAGTTTCTGAGGACAGCATTTCACGGGCTTCTTCTTCCGAGAACCCGAACTTGGTTTCTTCACGGGCTATATGAAACTGCAGCAGGCATGGAATCACCCGGTTGTTTTTTCTTCCTTCCTTGTTAACTTCCTTCAAAATCTTAAAGGAATCAATCCCATGGATCAGGCTAATAAACGGGGCAATGTATTTAACCTTATTGGTTTGAAGGTGACCAATAAAATGCCATTCAATATCAGAGGGAAGCTCCATTTGTTTCTGTACCAACTCCTGCACCTTGTTTTCACCAAATATTTTATGCCCGGCATGATAGGCTTTCATAATCACTTCTGGTGGTTTTGTTTTGGAAACAGCCACCAGTCTGACGCCCGCAGGTAATGTTTTGGTTATTATGGAAATATTCATCCCAACATCCATTCCAGACATTTTTATGTCAAAAATAGAAATAAAGGCTTTATGAACAGTTTAAATTTGATGCAATTTTAAAGATCAAAAATGAAGCTGCTCATGAAGAGGCAAATGATTGAATGGCTTGACGCGGGAAGAAACTCTTCTCATGCCCGTGTCCACAGTTGCAGGTCCATTTTTTTTTAACTTTGATGCATGATACTATGCGCAGAGGCCATAACAGAGCAGATGAACAGGCTTGGAAGCCAAAAAATACCTTTTATATTTCTTATTGATTTTGAAGGGAAAAATCCATTCATTGTTCCTGCTGAAAGTGCTCATCAACCCATTTTCTGGAAAACACCTGGTGCATCAAACATTCGGTGTGATGAAACAAAAGCTGCACTCAGATACTGGAAAATGTCCCCTGAATCTTTTGAAGCATACTGCAGAAAGTTTAATGTAGTCAGGCAGCATATTTTAAATGGTGATACCTACCTCTTAAATTTAACCCAACCTACACCCGTAGAGTCAAATCTCAGCATTGAAGAAATTTTTTATCTAAGCAAGGCTCCCTACAAGGTGCTGTTGGAAAATTGTTTTGTATGTTTTTCACCTGAATCATTTATAAAAATTCACTAGTGTCCGACTAAAGTAAATTAAAAGAAGGTACTCCCTTTCGGTTTCCCTTCAGATGTTGTAAAATTGTTCTTGGCAAAACTTTTATACAACATGAGTAAAAATACAGAAATAAAATTTGT
>JAEYNZ010000090.1 GCA_023412195.1 Bacteroidota bacterium | reverse complement strand
AATTAAACGATAACCAAAAAATCATTCCTATGTCAGAAGTTGATCATTTATTCGACAGTGGCAAGGGTACCCTGGGGAACCTGGTTTTCTTCAGGAGGCTTGGCAAAACGTATGTAAGGGTCAGGCCTGCCCGTTACAGGGACCGCAAATCACCGGCACAGCTTGCCCAGCGTCAGCGGATGCAGGCAGTGAACAGGTTCCTGAAACCTTTCAGCGCCCTGATCCGCCTTACTTTTACCCCTGAGGTAGCTGGCCGGACTGCATTGCATGCGGCACAGTCAGTCAACATGCGCCATGCCTTCGCTGGGGAATATCCAAATTTAAACATCGATTTCAGCAAGGCACTGCTGAGCCGGGGGCTCCTTCCGTTGCCGGCGCATGTGTCAGTTACGGCACAACCTGATGGGTTGCTCATTGAGTGGCAGAATGGTGATGAGGCTGCCGGAAAGCGCAGTTACGACACCCTGGTGGTGATGGCCTGGTCGGAAACTGCCGGATGGGGTGCCTTTAAATTCTCGGAGGTTATCCGGAAAGAAGGCCGTTATCTATGGAATCCGCCAATGCAGCTGAATGAAAATGAAATTCCTGCTGTATGGATTGCCTTCCGCAACCAGGAGCAGACGGAATTAAGTGACAGCATGTATGTAAACCGGGAAAAATCAGATTGAACATTCACACCACCCCCAGGTGCAGCAGTGCATCGCCCTTGTAAACAACGGCGGCATGGTTCAGCCCAATGACATAGCCGCACTGGGGAATTTTGATCTTAAACTCATACTTGCCGTAAGGGTCGGATATGGTGCCGATAACCTGTCCTTTTTCAACCTTTGAACCATCTTTGATGAAGAAGCGGAACAGGCCTCCCTGGCGTGCTCTGATCCAGTAAGATTGTTTGATGACCACGGCAGGCGGATAGCCATTCCCGTTCAGTTCTCCTGTGAAATCACGAAGTCCCAGGTGTTGCATCACTCGCAGAGTGCCTGAAACCCCGCGCCGGGTAATCCTTTGATTAAAGTCGTGCGATTTTCCTCCTTCAAAAAGCAGCACTTTTTTTCCGGCTTTGGTTGCTGCCTGACGGAATGACTTTTCCCGCTCTCCTGCCGAAATAATGTAACGCGGATTAAAAACCTTTGCCAGTGCCAGCAGTTCATCATCGCCTTTTGAAATGCGTATCTGTGATGAATTAAACCTCCGGGCCCCGCCGGTATGGAAATCGAGGCAATAATCGACATGAGGGATGATCTCAGTCATCAGATGATAGGCAAAGATACTGGCGAGTGACCCTTTGGGTGATCCGGGAAATGCCCGGTTCAGGTCTTTGCCGTCGGGAAACTCCCGGGTTTGGTTGATGAAACCGAAGATATTTACAGTTGGGATGGAAATAACCATTCCTTTTTCAGGCTTTGTGTATTTATTTGAAAGGAGTTCCCTGATGATTTCAACTCCATTCAGTTCATTCCCGTGAATCCCTGCAAGGAGCAACAAACAGGGGCCATCGTTTTTCGACCGGTCGACAATTACAGGAACTTCAAGTTTTGTGTAGGTATGAAGGCGGGCTATATCAAGGTTCAGTATCTTACGTGTACCGGGGAGGATGTTTTCCCCGAGTATTTTCACAACTTTTGCTTTATTTCTCACCTGTTATAGAATAGTTTAATGTTTAATTGAAACAGATGCCCGCACAGGATATATACCTGGCCAATTAGCAGAGGGAAAATTAAGGATTATTTTTAAAACCTTGTTCCACCGGAACATAAAATGTTCATACATGGCGTTCAACATACCTGATGATGCTCTTTGCAATATTTTTCCCTGTAGCTTTTTCTATGCCTTCCAGACCGGGTGAAGAGTTCACTTCAAGAATAAGTGGCCCGTGGTCTGACTGGAGCATGTCGACGCCACAGATTCCGAGTCCCATAACGCGTGCAGCTTTCAGTGCAGCATTTTCCTCCTCCTCAGTCAGGTCGATCACCATAGCAGTGCCTCCACGGTGGAGGTTCGAACGGAACTCCCCTTTTTTCGCCTGCCGTTTCATGGCTCCAACCACCACACCATCCACTACAAATGCACGGATATCAGCACCCTTGGCTTCTGCAACGAATTCCTGTACAATCACCCTTACTTTTAAACCGTTAAAAGCATCGATAACAGATTCAGCGGCATTATCGGTTTCAGCCAGCACCACACCAAGGCCCTGTGTACCTTCAAGAAGTTTTACTACAACGGGTGCACCGCCTGCCGCTTTCACGATCTCTTTCACATTTCGTGAGTAGTTTGTAAAAACAGTTTTTGGCAGTCCCAGTCCGGCCCTTGAAAGGATCTGGAGGCTACGGAGCTTATCCCTTGAACGTAATAATGCCTGCGATTCGATGGAGGTAAAAACCTTCATCATTTCAAATTGCCTGACCACCGCCGTACCGTAAAATGTAACTGAGGCCCCGATACGGGGGATTACCGCATCCACATTTTCAAGTTTTTTCCCCCTGTAAATGATCACAGGGTTTTTCTTCTCGATGATCAGGTCGCATTTGGTATGGTCAACAATCAGCACTTCATGTTTCCTTTGCTGACCTGCTTCAACCAGTCGCCGTGTTGAGTAAAGGTTAGGGTTTCTCGATAATATTGCAATTTTCATTCTGCTTTTTAATAATCGTTCTAAATTGGGAAAAAATCCTGGGTATCAAGACTTATAGTATCAAGACACAAGACAGGATTACAGGGAAGTTCACATGATATTTTCATTAACTGGTTTTATTAATTTTGAATAGAATCAAGTGTTGATACTTATATGTAATAATCACTTTCAATTAGCCACACTTTGTTGCTAACGACCCCTCCCATCCTCCCCCAGGGGGAGGAGTAGGACGCCCTGTAGCAGGATCCTGCCAAACTAGCACAGTCCTGAAGTCCCCCTTCGGGGGATTTAGGGGGTCGTACGTGTTTTATTTTCCATATTATTTTTCATAGGGCTATAATTCTTATTAGTGAGGAACTTGTGCCTTCTCGTCTATTTTGTAATAGTCTTTCTCACGACCCCTCCCATCCTTCAGCCAGCTGGCGGAGAGGGGTAAGACTCTCTTAAGCAGTCCTGACTTCCACAGTCTTGAAGGCCCCCTTCGGGGGATTTAGGGGGCCGTTTTTCAGTATTTGATATTGCATTTCTCATATTGTTTTTCTTCGGGCTAACAATCTCTTTAATAAAGGTCTTGATACTTGCCTGCCTGCCCGGTAGGCTAAGTGTCTCATCATCTTGTGTCTTTTCCTCCAACTAATTTACTTCTGCGTTAGAATTACTCTTACTGATAAACTTCTGCATATTAAACAACTTTCACCTGTATGATCCGGCCTTCAAAGGAAAGGTTTTTTTGTGAGGTGTCTATCAGAAACCTGCGGGAAAGAAACTTTCTGCCCAGTAAAACAGGATGCTTCATATCAGCCCTTTCAGTTAACGTCAGTTCAATATTATAAGTATAGCCGAATAATCTTATGCCTGTTTTTATTGAAATACGCTCCTCCACCAATCCGTTGGAACTTCTGACCCTGCGAACTTTATGCACCTTAAATGCAAACTCTTTTTCGTGGTAGGCAGGATGAAACGGGTCGAGGAAACGGCATTTTACCCATTCCTCCCCTTCTTTCATGAACCGTTCAATCCGGTGGCAATGAAAACTGGAGGTATAAGCACCGGAATCCGCTTTTACAGTAATCCCTTCGAGTTCGAGCTGCAAAAAGTCGGCCTTGTCTGTTCTGCCGATGATGAGTATCCCTTTCCTTCTCATTTTAGCTACAGAAAATCAAAAAACATCTTTCCGATCATAAAGTATATAAATAAACCCAGTATGTCATTCATGGTTGTGATAAAGGGCCCGGTGGCAAGTGCAGGATCGATTTTAAGCTTGTGCAAAAATAGTGGAATTAATGTTCCAAAAAAAGAGGCATACAACATGACAATAAACAGTGAAATGGAAACCGACAAGGTTAGGTTCATATTGCCCTGAACGAAAAAATTGTACAGGAATATCAGAACAGCAAAAATGGAGGCAGTAGCAAAGGCAATCAGCAGTTCCTTCACCAGCCTTTTTCCTGTGGCACCCACATCCCTTACCCCGCTGGCGATACTTTGCACCACAATGGAGGATGACTGGACACCTACGTTTCCTGCCATCGCCATTGTTAGAGGAATGAAAAATGCAAGTTCGGTTACGTGGTTCAGTTCGGCTTCATAATTACCCAGCACCAGCGATCCCATAATACCTCCAACAAGTCCTATCAGAAGCCACGGGAAGCGCGCCCTGATCAGTTTCCAGGCGCGGTCGTCGGGTTCCACATCACCTGCAATACCCGCCATCATCTGGTAGTCGCGTTCTGCTTCTTCACGAACAAAATCTATAACATCATCGAAGGTAATTCGTCCCTTTAGTCTTCCGATGTCATCAATAACCGGAACGGCAACCAGGTCGTACTTGTCCATAATTTCGGCAACCTCTTCCTGCCGGGTGCTGGTACGTACGCTGATGACATCAGGTTCGTAAAGGTTTGAAATTTTGGTATTTGTTGAATTGAGAATGATTTTCTTCAGTGAAAGTACACCCTTCAGCCTGTCCTGGTCGTCGGTAACATAAACGTAGTAGATTTCATCGACCTCTTCAGCCTGCCGGCTGATTTCTTTCAGGCAGGTTCCGACAGTCCAGTTTTCATTTACCGAAACCAGCTCCTTTGCCATGATCCCGCCCGCAGTGTCTTCCTCATATTCCAGCAGGTCGACAATATCGCCTGCCTGTTCGGTATCTTCGATTTCCTTCAGAACCTCCTGCTTGAGGTCTTCATCCATGTCGGCAAGGATATCAGCAGCATCATCGGAATCCATGTACTCGATGAATTTACTGGCAATCAGCTCGGGTGGCAATACTTTCAGGAAACGTCGCCTGTCGTGTTCCGGTATTTCAATTAAAACATCCGATGCTTTCTCCCCATCCAGCAAAAGATAAATGTATTTTGCCTCGTCCATGGAGAGATCATCCATGACCTCTGCGATGTCGGCAGGATGCAGAGGCTCCATCGTCGCTCTGAGTTCATCGTCGTTATGGTGCTCTACAAGTTCCTTTAACCTGTCGATATATTCACGGGTGATTTCAAATTCCATAAGATTCTTTTTTCAGGTTTCCATCATTTTTGTCAATTCAATAAAATCTGCAACTGACATTTGCTCCGGCCGCAGGGTGGCGAACTGTTCCGGCACCGGTACGGGTAACTCCCCAAGTGAATTCCGGAGCATCTTTCGTCGCTTGTTAAAAGCAGCCTTCACAACTTGAAAGAACAGTTTTTCGTTACAGGGCAATTGTTCCGTTTCATTCCGGGTGAGCCTTATAACTGCTGATTTTACTTTCGGGGGAGGGATAAAAACCTGCTCGGAGACTGTAAACAGATATTCGGTACGGTAAAAAGCCCCGATCAGAACACTGAGGATGCCATAGGTTTTGCTTCCATGAGGTGCACTGATGCGTTCAGCCACCTCTTTCTGAAGCATCCCCACCACCTCAGGCACCCGGTTCCGCCATTCAAGAATCCTGAAAAAAATCTGTGATGATATATTGTACGGGAAATTTCCTATGATACTGAACTTGCCGGGAAACACTGAAGCATCCCATTTTAAAAAATCGTGGGAGTGAATCCGCCCGTCCAGAGCAGGGAAGTTATTTTTAAGATATTCAACCGATTCACGGTCGATCTCAATAACGTGCAAGTTTAGTTCCGGGCGCTCCAGCAAAAAACCGGTCAATACACCTGTACCGGGCCCCACCTCCAGCACATCGGGTGCTGAGGGGCTCAGGCTGTCAACAATTTTATGGGCTATGTTCCGGTCTTTTAAAAAATGCTGACCTAAATTCTTTTTCGGCCTGACAAAACTCATTGCTGCATGTTTTGTCCATTTTGGCTTTCCTGCTTAAATCTCATGCTATTATAATAAAACAAATTTATATTTTTGTCGGCAACTGAACTGCTGAAAGGTCCTTTATTTTTTCTTTATCCTAAATTAATAAAATTCAGGTAATAAAGTTCAGGTTGACAATTCAGCTTAACATTCGAAGATTGAAAAAGGTCGTTTTAAAAATCATTAAATTCCTGGTTTTTTTAGCCATCGGAGGTTTTATATTCTGGCTGATTTATAAAGATCAGGATATAGAAAGAATTAAGCAGGTACTTAAAAACGATGTGAAATACTTCTGGATAGGGGTTTCACTTGTTATAGGGTTACTCAGTCACATAAGCCGCACAATAAGGTGGGGTCTGATGATTAAGCCTGTCAGCCACAAACCCCGTTTTATCAATACTTTTTTGTCGGTGATGGTTGGCTACCTCATGAACCTGGCTTTCCCCAGGATGGGAGAAATATCAAGGTGCGGTGTGCTGGCAAGACATGAGAAGATTTCATTTACCAAACTGTTGGGAACAGTGGTTGCCGAAAGGGCTGTTGATATGGTATCGCTGCTTGTTCTTCTTCTGATTGTAGTTGTTTCACAGTTCGCCCAGGTTCTGAGGTTCCTGGGGGAAAATCCGGAAATCGAATCAAAGGTAATTGCCCTTTTTACATCTCCGTTCCTGATCATTGCTTTGGCAGGATTGGTGATTGCAGCCTTTGTATTCAGAAAAGCCATGAAGCATACCCTTGTATGGAGAAAAGCAATGGGCGTATTGCTCAACCTGAAGGAAGGTTTTGTGTCCATTAAATCGATCGACCAGAAAGGTTGGTTCATTTTCCATTCCATTGCAATTTGGGTTCTTTATTACCTGATGCTGTACTCAGTATTCTTTGCATTTGACTTTACTTCGAACCTTGGCCCGGTGGCAGCACTGACTACTTTTGTTCTGGCAAGTTTTGGAATGGTGGCACCTGTGCAGGGTGGAATCGGGGCATGGCATTTTATGGCCATTGAATCGCTTGCCTTGTATGGAGTGGCAAATGAAAATGCTGTGATTTTTGCATTTGTGGCACATGCTTCCATGACCGTTATGATCATTTTATTAGGCATCATATCACTTTTGATCCTACCGTTCATCAACCGGAGAAATATTACAGTAACTTCGGCTGTGGCGGGCAGTGATTAACATTACAGAAATGGAGCAACAAAAATGAATACCGAACTTTTTAT
>JAEYNZ010000057.1 GCA_023412195.1 Bacteroidota bacterium | reverse complement strand
TGAATTGGTTTCTCCGGTCCACAACGACAGTGTGTTTGTCATTCCTTCTAATATCGACATCTGGAACCCCCCAAACGGTGCGGTGGTTGAGATCCGCTGAGATTGACCGGGTGACTAAAAGAAAACCACCCTTAGAACCACCTGCTATTCAATTGGCAGTGAAGTTTGTAACAGAACGTCACCCGGTCAATACTGAACCCACTACCATATTGCCCGGGTGACTGCAAACTGAAGGGCATCATCTTTTAACAACTACCTCACTGTGCGGATGGACTTTTATATTGCAGACATAGTCACCCGGTCAATTTCAGCAGTTGACCGGGTGACTAAAAAAACTTTTGTTAGATCCGCCATCTAATCAACTGGCATTATCTTCCTAAAGAATTGTCACCCGGTCAATAAATTTACTGGCATTAGTTCCCTATAGAACCGTCATCCGGGTAATAAATTTCTCTGTACCCTATTGCCCGGGTGACCAGAAGCCTGAAGGGCGTATTCTTTGAACAGCTGCAACATATTGCGTTGTGGCTTTTTCATGGCGGCATAGACACCCGGTCAATTTCAGCAGTTGACCGGGTGACTAAAAGAAACCTTTGTTAAATCCACCATCATACCAAATGGCATATCCCACCTAAAGAGTCGTCATCCGGGCAATAAAATTCTCTGTACCCTATTGCCCGGGTGAACAGAAGCCTGAAGGGCGTATTCTTTGAGCAACTGTAACATTTTGCGTTGTGGCTTTTTCATGGCGGCATAGTCACCCGGTCAATTTTCAGCAGTTGACCGGGTGACTAATAGAAACTTTTGTTAGATCCACCATCATACCAATTGGCATTATCTTCCTAAAGAATTGTCACCCGGTCAATAAAATTACTGGCATTAGTTCCCTATAGAACCGTCATTTGGGCAATAATTTCTCTGCACCCTATTGCCCGGGTGACCAGAAACCAGAAGGGCGAATTCTTTGAACAGCTGCAACATATTGCGTGGTGTCTTTTTCATGGCGGCATAGTCACCCGGTCAATTTTCAGCAGTTGCCCGGGTGACTAAAAGAAACCTTTGTTAAATACACCTTCATACCAATTGGCATATCCCACCTAAAGAATCGTCACCCGGTCATTGTAACCTAATTTTTCTTCCTGCGTCCAATTACCAAAATATTTGCCATGAAACAAAAATTGACCTTACTTGTATCCCTCCTGTTTGCCACAACTTTATTTGTACCTGCAGCTTTATCCCATGAAGGAGTTAAGAAGCTGGATCTATCTGTTAAAAGCCGTATCGACAGTCTGCTGGCTTCTTTTCCGCAGGATGGTGCGGGTGGGGTGGTGGCAGTGGTTGATCAGGGTGAACTCATTTATTCCGGCTCGTACGGGTTTGCACAGGTGGAGTGGGCCATTCCAAACTCTATGGATGGCTGTTACCGCATAGGATCGCTTACAAAAACTTTTACCGCCCTCGCAGTCCTTCAGCTGGCGGATTCAGGAAAATTAAGCCTGAATGACAAGGCAAGCAAATGGTTTCCTGATGTTGCGATGGATGAAAGGATTACATTGGCTCACCTTTTAAGCCATACATCCGGACTGGTACCTGACACAAGCGAGCCTGAGTTTGTTCCGGGAGAGAAAATGAACTACAGCAACTATGGCTACATCCTGCTTGGAAGGCTTATTGAGAAAGTTTCAGGCAGTACATATGAAAAGTACCTGCACGACCATATTTTTTCACCTTTGGAAATGCACCATTCAGGTTATGATCACTACCGTGAAATCATTCCCGGGAGGGCTGCCGGTTATGAAATGCTGAACGGACAGATAGTGAATACCGGCATAACTGATATTGAGGGAGCAGGTGGGGCAGGGGGCCTGTATTCATCAGCGGCCGACCTGGTCCGTTTTGCACGGGAGCTGTCGCAGAACCAGGTATTGCCGTCACAGCTTGTGGCAACATCGATGCAGCCTTTCACCCTGAACGATGGCAGTACCTCATCCTATGGCCTTGGCTGCATGACCCGTACTTACAGGGGGTGGCGTGAGGCTTCGCATGGTGGCGACATCGACGGTTTTAATTGTTATTTTGCCCATTTCCCCGACAGGCAGATTACAGTGGTTGTGCTTCAAAATATGAAAATGCAGATGAATTCCGATTGGTCCAACGGAAGCAGACTGGCTCACCGGCTGGTTGATATGATCTGGGATGGGGAACTTGAACCCCGCGCACCTGTTTTGCCCACAGTTATAATCACGGAAGAGGACTTACAGCGGTTCGCGGGTATCTATGCCTTTGAGAATGCCCCCGGTGAAATGATTGCTGCCATGGGTGCATCTATTTCGTTTTTTGTGGAAAAAGGTCAGCTGATGGTGCGCGATAAGACTGGTGCGGCACCCCTGGAGCCTGTCGGCGAATCGGAGTTTGTAATGCCGGGTATCGATATACGCGTTAAGTTTCATGCTGACAATGACAATAAACCCACAGGACTGAATCTTGTGCTGCTGAGCGTACGGGATTTGTATGCACGAAGGGTGGAGTAACTGGAGTTTGAATGCCTGCTGACAGGAGGGTTTGAGTGTTTGAATGATTAAATGTTGCACCGGCAGGCACAGTTCAGGTTCAGGAACACGTTAAGGCATCGGAGGAATCATCGTTTTCCATGTTTCCTTCAGAAGGCTGCAGGCCGGCCGGCTATTGTTAACCACTGCCAACTTCAGATTAGCCTGGGGCAGCGGTATACTTGTGGCCCCTCCTGAAACTGGTTTCGTGCGTGAAGCTTGCGGCTTACAGCTTTTAGCCTGAAGCTTTTTATTCCTCCATCTCCTCCCAAAATTCATCTCCCTTGCTACTCATCTGATTGCCGAGCAGGAACCCTATGGGACGGGTATGCCGATTTTGGTCGAGCAGGATTTTTATCACCCCTACAATGGGTATTGCCAGTATAATTCCTGCAATTCCCCAAATGTATCCTCCAAGGATGATCGACAGCAGCGCGATCAGCGGATTGATGGAAACGCTTTTGCCTACTACTTTCGGAGTGATGATATTGCCTTCAAGTTGCTGGATGATTACATACATTCCAACCACTGCCAGGGGTGGCCACCAGTTTTCTGATGTGGCTACTGCATACAGAAAGGGTAATGTTCCGCCAAGTGTTGTACCAATGTAAGGAATGATAGCAAGGAAAGCTGCCAGTACTCCCCAAAATATGGCATATTTAATGCCTATGATCAGAAGACCTGTACTGTTCAGCACAGCAAGGATGGCAATTACGGTAAGCAGTCCGTAAAGGTATTTTCTCATGGTTTCCTGGATCTGGTTGAGGATATTTTCCAGATTGCCCGGTTTATCTTTATTGGCCTGAGATAATATAAGTCTCTTGAAATTGTGTTGGTACCAGAGCAGAAAGAACACCAGCAGCAGGACAAAAAACAGGTTAAATACAAAGCCAGTGACAGATGAAATGCCTTTTTGTACGAATCCTACTGCACTTTGGGTAAGGTTTGGAAAACTTTCCCTGATGTCTGATTCCTTCATGTTAAGATTTTCATTCAGCCAGTCAAGGATTTTATTCAGTCCCTGGGTGATTTGGCCTGTTACATTATCCAGGTCGTTAACGATGGCAGTAATTTGAACTGAAATCAGGGTAATAATGATGCCCAGTCCTACGAGGACTGTTAAAACGGTTAAAAGCGAAGCCAGTGCCCTGTATCTTACAAGCTTTTCAAAGAATTTACTGACAGGCTGAAGCATGATCGCCAGCAGGACAGAAAAGATAAGGGGCACCAGAAAAAACTGTCCGTTGGTTAAGATAGCATAGCCCAGTACAATGATAATCAAGATATGAGCCAGCCGGTATACTGAAATAGTTCTTTGTTCCATGAATATCCAAATGATGCAGATAAAGATACGTAAATTTAAGCTACAAGATGAACATGCAAGCTGCAAGTGTGAGTTGAGAATTTCGGGTTATGTATAACGAATTTTGGAAAAAGAACTACCTGCCTGGCCGGTATACAGGCAAGATATTCCTGGCTGTAATTTATAGTATGTTCCTCATCAGGCAGGGCTGCATTAAAGGTCTGTGCCTGAAGCTGGACCTTTTTATGAATTGGAGGATTAAATGGCGGTAAAAATTGGTTGAGAGTTTTTTCTTGATTGTCATGATTGCGACTTTACGTTTGTGCGGCAGGAACTTCCGTTTATTTCTTTTGTGCGTGACCCAAAGGCTGCAGAGGTACACATTCTTTCCAGTTCATCACGGACAGGAAGCGGTGGACAGAGGTATGTGTTGAATTTTATAGGATCGAATTCATTGAAAGGGCGAAATTTCGATTACGAATATTTTGCTGAACAGTCGGATTCTGAGGATGACATCCGCAGGCTTCTGCTTCAACTGCTTAAGGCAGGTATTTTTCAGTATTATTCAATTGCAGGCATACTTCCGGCGGTTAGCATAGAACTCTCACCAGGTGAGAATTCCCTTGTTGCCACAGCACTTAAAGACAGGTGGAACCTGTGGATCTTCAACCTGGAGGGGGGGTCAGCTTTCGAAAAGGAGGCCAATCAGAATGAGTTTTCACTGAATACGGAATTTGAAGTGGAGAAGGTTACTGAATCATGGAAGACACGTTTCGAAATTGAATATAATATTTACAGTGAAAATTATTTCAACGATGGTGAGAAGATTTCAAACACACAATATGAAACGGAGGTAGGTGGTGACTATATTAAAAGTATGAGTCCGCGTTGGTCGGCAGGTGTATTTACAGGTTACAATTCCCAGACCTATCTTAACATCAAAAACATGATATATGCCGATGCCGGAATTGAATACAACATTTTCCCCTGGGATATCAGTAATCGCAAGGTATTTACTTTCCGCTACACCGCTGGCGTAAATTTGTATGATTACAATGAAATCACCATTTACAACAAGCTTCATGAAACAATGTACCATGAGTCACTGAGCCTGAACCTGAGGATGGTTCAACCCTGGGGTAACATTGAGTCGAGCCTGGAAGGCAGGCATTATTTCCACGATTTTTCGAAGAACAGGCTTATTCTGGATTCAAATGTCTCGGTCAGGCTTTCAAAGGCATTATCGGTTTACTGGGAATTACAGGCAGAAATGGTGCATGATCAGCTTTATCTGCCACAGGGAGATATTTCACTTGAGGATCTGCTGTTGCAGCGCAGAAAGCTTGCCACAGATTATGAGTTCAGGGGTGAAATGGGCATCAGGTTCACTTTTGGCTCAATATACAGCAATGTTGTAAATGAGAGGTTTTAAGAGAAGAATTTTTATCCGTGAATTTCATAGAATCCACGAAAGAGATTGTCTTTGAAATCTGGGCTGTGCCCTGTGCATTGTGGGGACTCCTGGGACTAAGGAGATAAAACTACATTCGTTGTTGCCCTCGCTTAGCCATGGTCTCCCGGTCTCTTAATCACACTTTCCTGTGCTCTTTTCCCAATGCCCTCTGCACTGCATTCTTTGCGCTGGGCTCTTCGCCCTATTCTCTTTTGCCATTGTCGCTATGTCTCCCGGTCTCTTAATCGGGGTTTCTGCTTCCTCTTTCCTGTGCTCTTTCACCACTAACTTTTTTGCCCTCTGCTCTTGGCTCTTCGCTCTTTGCAGAGTGGTCTGTGCTCTTTGCCTGCGTCTGTTCCTTTTCTTTTTTTTCTCTCTCTTCAAGTTTCTTTACAATTTCTGCCTTTTTATCTTTGGTGGCATGTTCTGCCGGTTCCACCCTCCCACCGTATTTATAGTCGGAATAGGCACGGGTAAATTCTGCGCCAAAGAATACGATCATGGAAGAATAGGAGGTCCACAATAGGATGAGGATGATGAAGCCTGCAGCTCCATAGCCCGATTCCGGGTTTGCCTGCCCGAAATAAATACCCAATCCGGTTTTACCCAGTGCAAACAGCAATGAAGTAAGGATGGATCCCATCCATACAGTTCTCCACCTGATTTTGGCATCGGGCAGGTACTTAAACATGATGGCAAACAGAAAGGCAATAATTGCCAGGGAGATAATAAAATTCAGTATATGCGACAGGTACATGATGTAATCGGGCAGGTATTCCTGAAGGTATTTCGACAGGGCTGCTATGAGGGTTGTAACAACAAGCGATATCAGCAGAAGGAATGCAATGGTGATGATCAGTCCAAATGACAGCAGGCGTGCTTTGACGATACTCCAGATTCCTGAGGTGGCATCCGGCTTCACATCCCAGATGAAGTTAAGTGACTTTTGAAGCTGGTAAAAGGCTCCTGTAGCACCGAAAAGAATGGTTGCAATACCAATGATTGTGGCAACCAGTGACTGGTCTTCATCGTAAGCCATATCAACAACCGACTGTACCTGGCGGGCAGTATCCTTACCCATCTCTTCGGCAATCTGCTCAGTAATGTAGTCGCTGATCTGGCTTTCTCCAAAAAAATAGCCCGCCAGTGTAATGATAACAAGCAATAATCCGGGCAATGAAAAGATGGCATAATAGGCTATGATGGCACTTTCTCTCCATGGGTCACGGTCGTTCCACCTGATGGCAGCCGTTTTAAGCATTTTCCAAAAATTCCGCAGGCCTCGTTTCATATGGATGTGTGTATGTAATATGTTAAAGGTCAACAACCGCGCAGATGGTTTTGTTTCAACTCAAGCTGCAAGCTTCAAGATAGTTACCAGTCATTAGTTGCTGTGTACGTGTATTTTCCTTTCCGTCTTTTAGGCTCATAGTCTCTAAGTCGCCCGGTCGCTTTAAACCCTGTGGAACCCTCAGCCACCAATGTCACAGGCCTGCATATTGCACTAAGGCTAAGCCCCACAGCCTTTTATCTCTTAGTCGTTTCGTCTCTCAGTCTCTTATTTTCTCACTCAGTGAACCTTTTTCATTTCTTCAACCTTTTGCCTTCTGCTTTCTTCACTCTTCACTCTTTACTCTCCGCCCTTTTCTTTCCACCCTTTACTATTTCCTCTGCTTCTTTTTCATCCTTCTTTAGGATTTCAGCCTTTTCATCTTTGGTAGCATGTTCTGAAGGCTCAACATGATCACCAAATTTAAAATCGGAGTAAGCACGGGTAAATTCTGCGCCAAAGAAGACGATCATGGATGTATAGGATGTCCATAAAAGGAGAAGAATAATAAAACCTGCAGCCCCATAACCGGAACCGGGGTTCGCCTTGCCAAAGTAAAACCCAAGGGCTGTCTTTCCAAGCACAAACAGGATGCCCGTTAATACAGCTCCGATCCATACGGTTCTCCATTTGATTTTGGCATCGGGCAGAAATTTAAACATCAAGGCAAACAATATGGCAATGAAACTGAATGAGAAGATGAAGTTAAGAACATGAAACAGGAACATGATGTAATCAGGCCAGTTTTTTTGGATGTAGCCTCCAATTGCCGATAAGACAGTTGTAATGACAAGCGATATCAGCAGTAGAAATGCGATTGTAATGATCAGGCCAAAGGAAAGAAGGCGTGCTTTAAGGATGTTCCAGATACCGGTATTGGCATCGGGCTTTACATCCCAGATGAAGTTCAGCGATTTCTGGAACTGAAAGAATACTCCGGTGGCACCAAAAAGGATGGTGGCTATACCAATAATGGTAGCAAACAGAGACTGGTCTTCATCATAGGCTTTATCAACAACATCCTGGACCTGCCTGGCGGTGTCTTCATTCATTGCTTCAGCAATCTGGGAGTTTATGTACCCGCTGATTTTTCCTTCACCAAAAAAGTAACCCGCCAGGGTAATGATTACAAGGAGCAATCCCGGCAGGGAGAAGATGGCATAGTATGCAATAATGGCGCTTTCCCTGAAAGGGTCTCGGTCGTTCCATTGCTTGCCGGCCCTTTTAAGAATCTTCCAGAAATTCTTTAAGCTTCGCTTCATTTGATTTGTTGTTAACATGTTACAAGTCAACAACTGCCTCTGGAGTTTTGTTTGTTAAAGAATTAGTGAAATAACTTGAGATTCATTTGGGTTACTGCTTTATAGGTCTAAAATGAAAAGGAATGACAAAGGCTGATATTCCGCATTACGTTTAAGTAAATTTATCTTGTTTCTGAAAGCTGATCTTCATTATACAGATTTTAAACAGATTTTCAATTTAACTTTAGGATTAAAATAAAAATGAAGGATGAAGTTGCTCATTGTTGAGGATAATATTAGATTGCTTGAATCTATTTCAGGCGCACTGAAGGCTGAACAGTACTTGTGTGAAGGAACCACCAGTTTTTTGGAAGCATATGACAAAATATGCATCTATGATTATGATATTGCCGTTATCGACATCAACCTTCCTGATGGCTCAGGGCTTGAACTCATCAGGGAATTAAAGAAAAGGGGAAAATCAACAGGCATCATCGTGGTATCAGCCCGCAATTCAACTTCCAATAAAATTGAAGGGCTGGTACTGGGAGCCGATGATTACCTTACCAAGCCATTTGATATGGCAGAATTGATTGCGAGGGTAAAAGCCCTTTTGCGCCGTAATATTTTTGGAGGAAGCGATACCATATCCAGTGGTGCGATTACAATCCTTACAGACAGCAGGGAGGTATTTATAATGAATAAGCCTGTTATTTTAACACGAAGTGAATATGATATCCTGCTCTTTTTTCTTGCCAACCCTAACAGGGTGCTGACCAAGGAAAGTATTGCTGAACATATATGGGGAGATAACATGGACCTTGCTGATTCTTTTGATTTTATTTATTCTCATATCAAGAACCTGAGGAAAAAAATAACTTCAGCCGGGGCAGGCGATCCAATTAAAGCTCTGTATGGAATAGGTTACAAGTTAAAATCAGAGGAGCAGGCATGAAACTCATTAAACGGACTTATTTTTATATTGCATTCTGGCTGATCCCTTTTGTTATAATTGGCAGCCTCTTTTCCATCTTTATGATTGAATACATTGCTTACGAGGAAACTGATGAATTCCTTGCCTATGAGATGGAGCGGCTGGTGGAACATCATTCTATGCATAATGATTTACCAAATTTTAACAACGTAGCGGAAATACTTGAGGATGTGAAATACGCTTATCCCTTCTACAAGGATACACTGATTCTTGAAACCGGTGACAATGAAATGGTTCCATTCCGTGAACTGTGGTTTTCGATCGATCATAACGGACGCGACTTCACGATCGTACTCCGCCATCTTCTTCTTGGAAGGGATGATATTGTGGAAGGTACCCTGCTTATCATTTCCGGGCTTATGGTATTGATTGCATTGTTTTTATTTATAACTCTAAACCAGGTTTCTGAAAAAATCTGGGCTCCTTTCTATGACACGCTCAATAAATTGACAAATTATAATCTGAGCAATTCGCCTCCTGTATTTGATAAAACCAATATAGATGAATTTAATACCCTTAACCTGACATTAAAAACCTTGTTGAAGAAGATTTCGGATGATTACAGGCATAACAGGGAATTTAATGAGAATGCATCGCATGAGCTACAGACTCATCTTGCAATTATAAGAGCGAATACAGAAAAGCTGCTTAACACTCAAGATGAGAATATAGTGGAGAAAGAAGAATTGGGCAAAATATATTCTGCTGCAACACATTTGTCAGGAGTTCAAAAGTCACTGCTTCTGTTAAGCCGGATTAATAACCGGGAATTTAGCAATCCTGTTGATCTTGATGTTAAAGTTGTAGTGTCGGAAGCGATCAATACATTTTCTGAAGCCATTTCCCTGAGGGAAATCAGACTGAAAACAAATCTTTCGAAATGCATTTTATCGATGGATGCCGGCCTTGCTGATATTCTGTTTAATAATCTCATTAAAAATGCTGTTAAGCATAATATAAAAAATGGCGTGATGGAAGTGATACTTACCTCAGGCCATCTTCAGATTTCCAACAGCGGGATGCCTTTTAAGGGTGACCCACAAACGCTACTACAGCGTTTTTCCAAGGGGACGGATGGAAATATAGGTATCGGGCTTGCGATCGTTAAGGAAATATGCGATTTGTATGGTTTTGTTCTTGAATATAAAATTGAAAATACAATTCATCACATAACAGTTTTATTCAGGCATGATTAAAAGTCCAGAATTTCTACAGGATCGTATCATAACTTTGTAGAAAATATAAAAATAAAGGTTATGAAGAATGTAAAGAATATTGTGCTGTTGCTTTCTATAATGCTGTTTTCCTCTGGTGTTAAAGCCCAGTTTAAAGGACCAGGTTCGGATATTCCACTTTATACTGTACAGGAGGTTAAGGACGATGCGATGAGGCTTGACAGGAAGGACATTCTTGTAAGGCTTAAAGGTTTTGTTGTTGAAAAGATCAATGATGAAGATTATGTATTCATGGACAAAACAGGTAAAATAAAAATAGAACTTGAAGACAAATATCTGCCTGATTTTCCTTTCGATGAAACCACAGAAATTATTATTACTGCAGAAGTTGATTATGATTTGCTGGAGGGAACAGAACTTGAAGTAGAGAAAGTGATTGAACGGGCTGAAGCTATACCTGATAACTGATCCTGTTTCATTTAATAAAGCCATGATATGAGATTATTAATAATTATATCGTTTTTGCTTCTGACCCGAAGTGGTGATGCGAACACTACTCATGTTCAAATTCTTAAGGAGAAGATCCTGATGCTGTGCCCCGGTGCTGAGATTGTTGAAAAGGAAGTCAGGGCAGAATTAACAGAAATCGAGTTTTTATGCAATGGAGCCAGAATTGAAGCAGTGTTCGATCGTGAAAACCAGCTCATGTATACAGAACGTGAGGCAGAGGCTGACAGCAAAACATATAATAAAATACTGGCAAGACTTGAAAAGAGTTACTCAGGTTGGTCGGTTGATGATTTTCACCTGGTGGAAACTTCTGATACTTCTTTCTATGTGGTGGAAATGGTAAAGCATGGTATTGAATCGAATGTCTATTTCACCCTCGATGGAAAATATTACCGGCCCTTCAATATGTCGGCAGGTGAGAAATTAACTGAAGAGTTTATTGATTCTTTTTATGAAGCAATGCCTCCACCTTACGATTTTCGTGTACCTGAACAGGTCATCAGCCTTCCTGAGATCTTGCGTGAGGTATCAGGAATTGCTGTTGCCGGTCAAGGACAATTATATATGATTCAGGACGAGCTTGGGGCTGTTTTTGAGTTTGATGTTGTAAAAGGAGAAATTACAAGGATGATGCGTTTTGCTGATGCCGGCGATTTTGAGGATATAGCTACAGATGGACATACAATATTTGTTCTGCGGAGTGATGGTGCTTTATTTTCTTTTCAACCCGGTACACCTGAAGTTTTGCCCGAAATGGCCATGGTACCAGTCCAGGCTGTAGATAATGAAGGTTTATTTTTTGACCATGCCAGTAACCAGATATATATTGCCAGTAAAACCGCACCTGTAAACGGGATTGATGATTTGAGGAAGGTATACAGTTTGAATCCGGAAGAGTTGCACAATCCACAGGTAATGCTACAGATCAGTAATCAGGATATAAATGAAAAGTTGGCAGGTATATTTCCCCGGCTTGATATTGATTTTGTATTTAACCCTTCGGCTATAGCTGTACATCCTCTGACCCGGGAAATTTATGTGCTTTCTGCTACCGACAGACTGTTGGCTATATTTGATCAGAAACAGTTAAAAGCGGTTTACCCCCTGCCTGCGGAAATATACTTTAAGCCTGAAGGACTAGCCTTTACTTCCGCGGGTGATTTATTTATTTCCAGCGAAGGGATAAAAAATGGCTGGCTTGCAGGCAAAATTTTCCTTCTCAGGCAAACCGGGATTTCCGGAAATATTAAATGACTTCAAATCTGCGCTCCTTTCTCATTGGTACGCTGAATAAGCATCAACAAACAACATCTCTAAAGTCTAAACCCGCAACTCCTAACTCTCTTGCAGCTTCTCATATTCTTTTTACCTTTGCAGCCTGAACAATCAACGTGTGCTTGATAACCACGTAAAAAACAAGTAAGATGAAGAATAAGGTCTCGGTGCTTTTTATGCTGGCTGGAATATTGTTTGCTGCCAGTTTGCTGATCTCCAATATGATTGCTTCCAAAATTATGATGCTCGGCCCCGTAGCTGTACCTGCAGGAGTGCTGGTATTTCCGCTGGCCTATATCCTGAATGATGTAATCACTGAGGTATGGGGCTACAGCAAGGCAAGGCTGATCATATGGTCTGGTTTTGCTGTGAACCTGCTGATGGTATTTTTCTTCAGTGTTACACTGGCAGTTCCGGCTGCTCCGTTTTGGGAAGGGCAGGGTGCCTTTGCAGCCGTTCTAGGCAGTACTCCCCGCATTGTAGCCGCCAGCCTGATGGCCTACCTGCTGGGTTCATTCCTCAATGCCTGGATTATGAGCAGTTTTAAACTAAAAACCGGGGGTAAAAAATTCTCACTGCGCGCTATTGCTTCTACCATCGTGGGCGAAGGTGCTGATTCTGCAATCTTTATTACAGTTGCCTTTGCGGGGCTTTTTCCTGCCGGTGTTCTTCTGACAATGGTTGCTACACAAGCCCTGGTAAAAATTTTGTTTGAGATCATTGTACTGCCATTGACCATTCTGGTGGTGAAGCAGGTGAAAAGGTCAGAGGGCACAGAGGTATTTGACCATTCAGTATCTTACAATCCATTCAGATTAAAGGAAATTTAAACAGTTAAAGCTATGGACACACTTAAGAATTTAGGAAATAAGGCAGAATATTCATTTGATTACAATCCGGGCGTACTTGAAGCTTTTGACAATAAACACCCGGGAAACGACTATTTTGTTAAATTCAACTGTCCTGAATTTACAGCACTCTGCCCTATTACAGGCCAGCCAGATTTTGCTACCATCTACCTGAGTTATATTCCGGGAGCTAAACTTGTTGAAAGCAAAAGCCTGAAGCTTTACCTTTTTAGCTTTCGCAACCATGGTGCATTTCATGAGGATGTGATGAACATTATCATGAAAGACCTGGTTACGCTGCTTGAACCCAACTATATTGAGGTATGGGGTAAATTTCTCCCGCGCGGCGGCCTCAGCATTGATCCATACTGTAATTACGGAAAGCCGGGGACCAGATATGAAGAACTGGCCTGGTACAGGTTGCAGAACCATGACCTGAATCCGGAAAAGGTGGATAACAGGTAAGAGAACAGCTTAAAGCTTTTAGCTGCAGTATTTGATTTTTTCCTGCTAAAAAAACTTCACCTGAATGGAATTGTAATAAATGGTTGTAGTAGCTTCAAATCCTGAATCCGTCCCTATAATAATCCATAAATCACCATTCGGCCCGGAAGTTACATGAAAGGGCTTTTCATTCGAAACTGTCTTTAAGGTATAAACAGGCTGGTCGGTGCCATTTGCAAAGTTGCCAATAACAAGCATGTCCTCACCGCTCTCGCTTTGGTTGCTTTTCTTAATGTTCATGCCATAATAATTGTCAGGTCCGGCTACCTTTATAGGTTCATCCAGAGAGGCACCGGCAGTCACATATACCGATTCACCCGGACTGCCACCCGCACCTAACATTCCATTAGGAACATCCGATGCAAACTCAATTGTGAAGGTAACATAATATACCATGTTGGGTTCAAGTCCCGATACCTTCCTTTTTATGAACATAAACAGGTCGTCGCTGTGGTTGTTGCCCGACAGCTTTAGGGCAAACTGATTTCTGTCTAATGGTGCAGGTAGGGTATCGTGTTCAAATTCCAGTTCATAAAATGCCTCTTCACCTACAGGATAATCGGCAAAATCTCCTTCCCAGCCTTCTTTTCCGGTAACAAAATTCCATGTCATTTCAACCTCTTCAGGATGCTCGCGGATATTGTCCTTACATGAACAAAGGAAAAATGTCAGACAGATGGAGGTTATAACTGCTGCAGAAATATAAGTACTACTGCTTTTTATTTGGGACAGGAAGCTGGTTTTCATCGCGTTCATTTCAATCAGTGTTGGTTTAATACTTCAATCTATCAGTTTCCGGTATCAGCAGAGGTTTAAAATCATTGCCAAGTTACAAAATTAATGATTTTGAAGAGCAGGGTTATAAGAACAATCCTTTGCCTTTTAATTAAAAGGTTGGCTTTTTATAACTACTGTCAGCTGTGAATTAATGGTATGAAATAGGCAGTGCTTCCTGTCAACAGGAAATTAGCATTAGAAATTCAGTCAAAATTGGAAATAGTTCTGTTTTTTTACTTAATTTATTAGAGTCACGTATTATAATATAAGGATGAAAATGATTTTTTTTCTTGCTATCATGTTTTTAATGAGTATTAAGCTGCATGCCCAACAGTTTCACAACTCATTTCTTGAGGAGTTCAATTCTTCAACGTCTGAATATTTCCGTCACAGTACCGGTGGAAATGGAGCTGATTTCACCTGGGAATTCGGTGCAGATTCTCCTTCAGAACCTGGCAATAAGGTTCTTTTGCTTAAAATAGATCCCGAAGATGTTGCCGGAGCCGGCAGGGGGCCCGATATTTCTTCAAAAGAGTTTTGTCATTTTGGAACCTATGCAGCACGAATCAGAGTCCCTGACGTAAGGGACGTACAGCCTGATGTGGGTGCAGTGGTGGGTTATTTTACTTATCATATGAACAACGAATCCGGATTGAGTGAAATTGATTTTGAATGGTTGATTGCTCATCCGGAAATCATATATGTAGGTACTTGGACGGGTCCCCGGGGAGACCTGAGAAGAATTGGCAGGACAATCAACATGGCAGAAGGAACGATTTACAGTACATCCTATCGTGAAGATTTAAGCGGAATCAGAAAAGCTTTAACCGGAAACCAGAACCAGCCTGAATCCATTGAACCAATCAAAGGATACAATGCGTCAAAACAGTTTTACACCTACGGATTCGATTGGCATCCTGATCAGATCAGGTGGTGGTTGATTCATCCTTCTACAGCTGATACTGTTGTATTATGGGATTACAAGGGATCGCAGACAGGTATCCCTCAAGGCCATACCAGGTACATGGTTAATTTCTGGCACACAAATAACTGGCCGGTTGAAACAAATCCAAAATCGATTGAAAAACCCAAATATCCCTATGAAGTGGAAGTTGACTGGATGTTATACAAGCCTCTGATAAAAATGAACCACATTAAACGGGATTAAGTGTAAGTCCTGAAGCTATATTCAACCGCTTAACCCGTTGAAGTTTTATTTTCACTAATAGTACATCTCCACCCTGATGTAATTGTAGTATATCGTGGTTGCTCCTTCAAATCCTGAATCGGTACCTACAGTTATCCATATTTCACCTGCATCATTCGATAATACAGAGAACCCCTGGTTATCGTTCATCACCTGTTTAAGGGTATATTCTTCATTTTCGGTGTCATTTGAGAAATCGCCGACCACAATCATATTTGCTCCACCCTGGCTTTGATTCCCTTTATCGATGTTCATGCGGAACCAACCCATATCATCAATTTCCCTGCCGGGTTCTTCTGTTGTTGCCCCCACTTTTACATAAACCGATTCACCCGGACTGCCTCCAATACCTGCCATATTATCAGGCACATTTGATGCAAACTCCACTGTAAATGAAACATTGTAAACTGTTGCAGGTACAAGGCCTGTTACCCTGCGTGTGGCATACATAAACAAATCATCGCTCCGGTTTGAGCCCGTGAGCATCAATGCACCCTGAGTTGTATCCAATGGTGCAGGGAGTGTCTCCCATCCAAAAAACAATTCATAAAACTCTTCTTCTCCTGAGGGGTAATCGGCAAAATTACCTGTCCAGCCTTCAGCATCTTTTTCAAAGTTCCATTCAAATATTTCCACCTGGGGGACTTCAACATTTGCATCCCTGCATGATGCAAGGGCAATTACAATGACTGTTGCTGCTATTAATTTATTCATGATTTTCTGTGTTCTGTGTTTGTTATATTATTAACACCAGTTTTTTTCCAAAGTTTAAAAGAAACCATCAGCATATAATGTAATCAGAAACTAACAGCTAAACTATAATTAAGCTTTCCAAAGACCTTAAGGTATTAAAGGAATCCAAAAAAATTTTTCAGGCAAAACTGCAAACAGTGCCCAAAAAAAAGACACCAACCAGGTTCTGAATCTGGCTGATGCCTTGCATTGTGTGTTTAAGGAAATGCTTTTATGCCGGTACTTTGCCCTTCATTTCACGGTCCCAGAAACGGTGTTGGGCAATTGCTTGTATAAATGCTTCAGGTTCCTGGTCCAGAATGACACCCTGCGTAAGGGCATCTTCGTGAAGTTTCTCCCCTTCTGTTTCCTTCTGCCCTGCTGCTGTTTCCTTCAGCAGATCGATGCCATCCCCATTGGCAGCAATGGCTTTGCAGTGGGTGTATGCTTCATTGATAAAGTGCAATACCTTTGGTATGTCTTTCAGCTTCATAACACTGTCAATTCCTGAAGGCACATATACTGCATCAAATAAAACAGATGCTGCGGTCAGAAAACTCTTTTCGGCCAAAACTTCCTTACCTCCGGCAGTTTTTATCATACCAACGTGGGGTGCCACCACTTTAACCATGGCTCCTGCTTTTTCCAGTGCTTCTTTCATCTTCATCAGCGAATCATCGTCAACACCATCGGCGGCAAGTACAGCAATAACCCGGGTTTCAATGGTATCTTTTCTTGTGTTCGCCATGCTCAGGGAAGGTGAACTTTCTACCGGTGGCTTGGTCCTTTCCGACTGGTAATCCATTGGATCGGCATCTGCAGGTACATTGTGGTTTGTGATCCTGTCCGGCTTTTCTGCTTTAATTCCTAAATTTTTAGCTACTTTGCCTGCCAGATCCTGGTCAACCATATAAAGCAGCGAAACAAATCTTTTCCTGATTGTTTCATCCTTAACCATTCCCAGCTCAAAGGAAAATGCATCTACCATGTGCTTCTTTTCAATCTCCGAAAGGCTGTGGTAAAACATTGCTGGTTGGCTGTAATGATCAATAAAACTTTTGCTCCGGGCCCTGATTTTATGTGCATCTATTTTTTCATGATGGGAAACGAACCCACCTTCAGAGGCTTTTGCCTGAACAGGGTATCCGCCTCCGGTTGAATTCGGACTGTAACTTGATTTTCCCCTGTTTATGGTCTGCCGCATAAAACCATCACGCTGATTGTTGTGAACCGGCGATACAGACCTGTTGATGGGTATTTCATGAAAATTAGGGCCACCCAGCCTGATAAGCTGTGTGTCGGTATATGAAAATAACCTGCCTTGAAGCAGTGGGTCATTTGTAAAATCAATTCCGGGTACGATATGCCCGGGGTGAAAAGCAACCTGCTCTGTTTCTGAAAAGAAATTATCAGGATTTCTGTTCAGCGTCATTCTTCCCACAATTTTTACAGGGACAAGCTCTTCCGGAATCAGCTTGGTGGGATCAAGCAAGTCAAATCCAAATTTATGTTCATCCTCTTCGGGAATGATCTGAACCCCAAAATCATATTGTGGATAGTTCCCGTTTTCAATGGCTTCCCATAAGTCGCGTCGGTGAAAATCCGGGTTCATTCCTGAGATTTTCTGTGCTTCATCCCACACAACGGAATGAACTCCCAACACAGGTTTCCAGTGAAACTTTACGAAAACCGATTTACCTTCCTTATTCACAAGGCGGAATGTGTGGATTCCAAATCCTTCCATCATACGGTAACTTCGCGGAATTCCCCTGTCGCTGATTACCCAGAAAACGTTGTGCAGCGTTTCAGGGGTCAGGGATACGAAATCCCAAAAAGTATCATGAGCAGCCGTAGCCTGGGGCATTTCAGAATCAGGCTCTGGTTTGATGGAATGAACCAGGTCGGGGAATTTCATGGCGTCTTGTATGAAGAATACCGGCATATTGTTACCAACCAGGTCATATACTCCTTCCTCGGTATAAAATTTCGTAGCAAAACCCCTTACATCACGGGCAAGGTCAGTAGAACCGCGTGAGCCCACCACTGTGCTAAACCTTACGAATACAGGAGTTTTTGTACCTGGTTCCTGCAGGAAATGGGCAGATGTGTATTCCGCCAGGGATTCAGTACACTCAAAAAACCCATGCGCTCCACTTCCCCTGGCATGTACAATCCGCTCAGGTATTCTTTCATGGTCGAAGTGGGTAATTTTTTCACGCATGAGGAAATCTTCCAACAATGTTGGGCCCCGTTCACCTGCTTTTAGTGAATTGTGATCGTCATTCAGTTTCACCCCCTGGTTTGAAGTAATCATCTGACCATCGTCACTTACGGTATGTCTTTCAAGATAATCCTTTTTTGCACCAGCCTGGTCTTTCTCTTTTTTAGCCATGTTAAAAATTGTGTGTTAGTGAATAATTAAGGTGGTTAAGCCAAAATACATACCATAAAGTACCAGCTAAAATTAAAACCGGTACAGGATAATTTTATCTGTTTTAGAGGACTGAAAGTGGTTTATGCATAAATTTTCTGTGTTTGTGGTGGCTTTAGTTCAGCAAATGCTATAATTCAAATACCAGGGATAAAGGTGTTTCAGGTTCTGAACCTGAAAGGTTCACAGGTTCATTCTACTTAGCTAAATAATTCCTTAGATCCTTAAGGACTTTAAGGTTACAAAAAAACTTCACAGGAATTCTGCCACTGGTACAGCACATTTCCCCCAGTCAGAATGCAGAACGGCATTTTTACCACTAAGAATTACAGGTAACCGGTGCTTTTGTGCTTTTGAAAAAAAAAATCCCGGGGAGAGCATAATTCTCCGCGGGATATTTTAATAACCTGCAATATTTTATCAGACTTTAGGAAGCGCCCAGGGAGCCCTGTATGTTGGCACAAGGTAATTGTTGGCTTCCTCATCATTTACAAATTTACTGGCAGCAGAATCCCAGTACAGGCGCCTTCCTGTACGCTGGGCAATATTTCCCAGATGGGCTACGCGTGCAGTGTTGGCTGCCACAGTGATGTTGGCATTCAGGTTCTGATTGCGGCTCTTAACCCCTTTTATGAAATCTTCCATATGCAGGTCAAGGCCTTTGCCGGTGCCTTTTTGAAGTTCAACCCGTTCCATCAGGTCCTGGTTCCTCTTTCTCTCAGGAATGACTTCCCAGCCACCCCGGTCGACCACCAGTGTGCCATTGTTCCCAACAAAACCTACTCCGTGGTTTCTTCCATAGTAACCGCCATCAATCCCGGTTCCGTGATCCCACAGCATGGTGTGGCCATCGAATTCATAAAGAGCCTGCAATGTATCGGGTGTTTCAGCTGCATCATCGGGATAGGCAAATTTGCCACCCATTGCCATTATGGATTTGGGTGAGGGATCACCCATTCCAAACAAGCCATAATCAATGATGTGTACCCCCCAGTCGGTCATTAGCCCTCCGGCATAGTCGTAAAACCACCTGAAGTTGAAATGAAACCTGTTGGGATTGAACGGACGTGCAGGAGCTGGCCCCAGCCACATATCGTAGTCAACACCCTGGGGAGGCTGGCTGTCGGGCATTACCGGCACAGGCTCCATCCACCCCTGGTATGCCCATGTCCGGACTGTACGGATTTTACCCAATTTACCTGATTTCACAAAATCAACTGCATCGCGCCAGTGCGGATCGCTCCGCTGCCACATGCCAACCTGTACTACCTTGTTGTATCTTTTGGCAGCACGTTCCATGATGTTGATTTCTTCTATGTTGTTACCCAGTGGTTTTTCGCAATAAACATCCTTACCTGCCTGGCATGCATCAACCATCTGCAAACAGTGCCAGTGATCGGGGGTGCCGATAATAACAACATCAATTTCATCCATTTCCAGCATTTTCCTGTAATCCTTAAACCCCTGAGGTTTTGTTCCCTGGATCTTTTCAGTATCTGCCAGTCTCTGGTTCAATACACTTTCATCCACATCACAAATAGCGGCACATTCGGTATTTGGTTGTCTCAGAAATGCCTGAAGGTTTGAAAATCCCATCCCTTTGGCACCTATTAACCCACATACAAGTTTTTCATTAGCTCCCATACAGGCATTCATAGCCATAGGCATGGACCCAACAAGCCCCACACCGGCAGTTGCCAGGGTAGTGCTTTTGATAAAATTTCTCCTGTTCGTCATTATTGAAATTATTTGATTCGGTTTATCGTTGGTCCGGTTCATGTTATTTCCCGGCAGGCCAAACTGATTTAAAATCTCAAAAATATATATTATAGAAACAAAGCATAAATTTATGAATCAATTTATAACGGATTTCTTACCTCTAAAGTGTGATTCAATTTAAACTGCTCCTTTCTGATTTAAACAGCTATCCCATTTTGGCATGCCAGGCTGTTTCAGGTTTTATTTTTCCTTTTGCATGGCATCATCAAATGCCACATCCGAAGGTTCAAAATCAATGTTCTTAACAAAATGGCACGCTTCAGTTGCACCTGCTTCCCGGTTCATGCCAGAATCTTCCCATTCTACTGAAAGGGGCCCTTTGTAACCGATGTCGTTCAATGCCCTGATAATGTTTTCAAAATTGATCCTCCCGCGCCCCAGACTGCGGAAGTTCCAGTAGCGCCGGTTATCGCCAAAGTCGGAATGGCCGCCAAATACTCCTATACCCATGGGTACTTCGCTCCAGTATGCATCCTTCATATGTACATGGAAAATGCGGTCTGAAAACTCATAGATGAATTTTACATAGTCAACATGCTGGTATCCCAGGTGGCTGGGGTCATAATTAAATCCGAATGCAGGGTGGTAATCCAGTGCTTTGAGCGTAGTATGCGCAGTATGTATGTCGAAAGCAATTTCAGTGGGATGAGCTTCCAGTGCAAATTTAACACCCATCTTCTGCAGTTCGTTTAATATAGGAATCCATCTTTCGGCAAATTCCTTATACCCTTTTTCAATCAACTCCGCTGGAGTGGGAGGGAACGGGTAGAGCATGTGCCATACCGGGCTTCCGGTAAAGCCGATTATGGTGTCAAGCCCCAGCATTTTAGCAACTCTTGCAGTTTTAATGATTTCTTCTGCTGCCCGCTGGCGGACCCCTTCCGGATCACCATCGCCCCAGATATAAGCAGGGAGTATACCTTTATGTCTTTCGTCGATATAGGCATCGGAAACGCATTGCCCCACAAGATGGGTTGAAATAGCAAATAACTTCAGTTCGTATTTTTCCAGGAGGGATTTTCGTTCATCACAATATTCCTGATCGGCTTTATCAATTTCCATATGGTCGCCCCAGGTACATAATTCAAGTCCGTCATAGCCAAAACTTTTTGCTTTCTGGCATATTTTTTCAATGGGTAAATCGGCCCATTGTCCTGTGAAAAGAGTTACTGGTCGTGACATATCTTATTATATTTTTTATGAATATTCAGGTTTGCCCCGCAGGGCAAACCATTTTTTGAAATTGCTTTATTGATCTGTTTATTCTCCGAATTTAACCCATTTGGTATTGTCATCGTACCCTGCCTTCACTACAGCATCGATAAACTGCATGCCGCGTATGCCATCCTCCACTCCGGGAAAATCGAGCATTTCGGCTGTGGGTTCTTTTCCATCCATCTTTGCCATGACTGTCATGGCAAAATTTCGGTATATGTTTGCAAATGCTTCCAGGTAACCTTCGGGATGCCCACCGGGGGTGCGGGTATTATGGGCTGCAACCTTACTGTCCATACTTGTCCCTACCCTTAGAATCTGGGTTGGCTTTCCGCTCCACTTCAGAATGAGGGAATTGGGTTCATGCTGGAACCAGTCGAGGCCGCCTTTTTCACCATACACCCTGATGCGGATGGCATTTTCCTCACCTGCTGCCACCTGAGTGGCCATTAGCACACCTTTTGCACCATTGTCATAACGCAGAAGTGCGGCTCCATCATCATCGAGCAGGCGGTTTGGAACAAAAATGTTCAGCTCAGAACAGATTTCAACCACTTTTAATCCTGTGATGTACTCAGCCAGGTGGTTTGCATGGGTACCAATATCTCCCATACAGCCTGCCTTTCCCGATCGTTTTGGGTCGGTACGCCATGATGCCTGCAGATTACCTGTATCTTCAAGTTTGGACGACAGCCATCCTTGCGGATATTCCACATATACCCTTCGAATGGTGCCCAACTCTCCGTTGGCCACAAGTTGCCTTGCATGCTTTACTGCCGGATAACCAGAATAGGTGTGGGTCAGTGCAAGGGTTAATCCTGTTTTATCCAGTTTTTCCTTCAGCTTTAATGCTTCTTCAAGTGTAAATGTAATAGGTTTGTCAATCACTACATGAAAACCATGATCCAAAGCCATGACGGCAGGTTCGAAGTGCACAAAATTAGGAGTAACAATTGACACAAAATCCATCCGTTCGCCTTCGGGAAGCCGGGCTTCCTTTTCAAACATCTCCTGAAAGGTTTCATAAACCCTGTTTTCAGGCAGGTAGTATAGCTTCCCTGATGATTTTGAGATTTCCGGGTTTACACTGAAGCAGCCGCAAACCAGCTCAATCTGGTTATCCATAAAGGCAGCCAGACGGTGAATGGCTCCAATGAAGGCATCGGTCCCCCCGCCTACCATTCCCATTCGAAGTTTTCTATCCATAATGTTAAATGTTATGTTGATTTAGAAATTTATGACTATAAAATTAAGAACTCTTTTGCAAGGAAACAAAACTCCCTGAAGAAACAAGCATGAAATTCTGTTTCCCGTGCAGTTTTATGCCTTTTCTGCCAAACATGTGTTCATCTTATAAATCCCTGCTCAATTAGATGCCTGCTCACGGAAATGTAGAAGAAAAACCGGTCTTGCAAAAGCAATTCTTCAAAAGTACCTTATCTTCCGGTAAATTTGGAAACAATTCATTATTTTAGCACAATCAATCCATGTATGATAAAGATTGACAAAAAAAGTGTTCAATCAGAATTGAATGCCGATCAGCGCTTATTTTCAGAAAAAATACAATTAAAACCGATAGACTATGAAAAGAAGGAATTTCATTAGAAATGCAGCAGCCAGCAGTATGGCTCTGGCCGGAATGGGAAGTGTACTTGGAGTAACAGCTTCTGAATCCGTTTCATCGAATGCTGCTAAATTCAAGCTGAAGTATGCTCCCCACCTTGGGTTGTTCCCCGAACATGCAGGTAAAGATCCCATCGACAATATCCGTTTTATTGCTGATCAGGGCTTTACAGCTATATTCGACAATGGCCTGATGGGTAAATCACCCGAACTTCAGGAAAAGATGGCTGCCGAACTTGCAAACCGTGGAATGGATTGGGGCCCTTATGTTTTATATGCCGACTTTAGTGTCGAGTCAATGGTGCTTTTTAATGATGAATCGAGAAAAATGCTGAAGGAAAGGCTTAATCAGGGAATTGAAACATCAAAACGTACTGGTGCCAAATACGCATTGATGGTACCCGGCCGCTACAACCAACGGCTTGAATGGGATTACCAGGCCGCGAATGTCATTGATTCAATGCGTGAACTGAGCGACATTGCCGAAAAGGCAGGTATAATCATAGTTCTTGAACCGCTTAACCGCTGGGATCACCCCGGATTGTTCCTTACCGGAATGCCGCAAACCTACATGATATGCCGGGCTGTAAACAGTCCTGCCTGTAAAATAGTGAACGACATGTATCACCAACAGATTACCGAAGGTAACATTATTCCCAACATCGACCGTTCATGGAACGAAATAGGTGCATTCCACATCGGCGACAATCCCGGAAGACGTGAACCTACAACTGGGGAAATAAATTATAAAAATGTATTTAAACATATCCACAATAAAGGCTATAAAGGCGTGCTTTGTTGCGAGCATGGTAAAAGCAAACCTGGCAAAGAAGGTGAACTTGCCTTTATAAAAGCTTACAGGGAGGTTGATTCCTTTGAGGTTTAGTATGATAGTAGGCAAATTGAAAAGGTGATGGTCAGAATAAGATTGTCACCTTTTTTTTGCACAAAAAAAGGTGGAGATTTTACCTCCACCCAAATGAATGTTCAGGAATGTTTTTCAAGGAAGAGAGAGAGAATAACCTGTTAGTTGTAAATTTATTACAAGCCAAAATTATTCTTAACGATAGGATTTTTATTTTCAAATCATCAAATTTTATATCCAATTCATAAAAAAAAGCTGTTACATTTGAATTAATTTCTGGAAGAGCTATATCAGGGTAGAATCAACACTTTAACCAGTCATGTTTGAAGACCTGATTGTATATACGCCAATGTATGTTGCCTTGTTCTGGGCGCTGGTTTTGCTTCTTACGAAACAGGAGCAAAATATTGCAAAGTTTTTCCTGGGCATATTCATGTTTGCTGCTTCTGTCCTGTACTTTTCACATGCCATATTCTTTACAAGAAATATTGATCTGTATAAAATCATCGATCCGCTGTATATCTTTGCGACTCTTTCGGTATATCCCCTGTACTACTGGTACATCAGACTTTTAACAGTGGAAACTTCCTTCAACTGGAATAACCTGAAATTGCTCGTGCCGTCATTATTTTTTTCACTTGTAACTTTTATCCTGTACCGGTTCATGAGCGATGAGGAACAGACAAATTATATTTATGGATTTTTATTAGGAAGAAGCCAGATGTTTCCCGAAACCCTGGTGGTGCATATGCAGAAATGGACCTATATAGCCTGCCGGTTGGTTTTTGCAGTACAGGTTGTTTATTACCTTATTCACGGCCGCAGACTTGTTATGCAATATCATTCCCAGATTGCCAACTTTTATTCAAACCTCGACAGCAAATCACTGTTATGGGTTAATTTTATACTTTATTCCTTTGTATTCGCGTCATTCATGGGATTGATACTTAACCTGATAGGTAGAAATGCATTTTTCGATTCGAGATATCTCCTGTTAATTCCTTCTTTCCTCTTTTCTATTTTTTTATTTTTAACAGGGTTTTCAGGTTTCATACAGAATCATACAGTAGCTGAACTTGATCGTGACAAGAATACTTTTGTCCCTGCAGTTTCGAGAAAAAGTACACCGGGGAACCTTGAAAGAAGACTCGTTGAACTGTTTTCGGAAGGGAAGATCTATAGAGAGCATGAACTTAAGATCACGGATGTATCGCAGCTTCTGGGTACCAACCGGACTTACGTATCAGAACTGATCAATGATAATTTTTCCTGTTCCTTTATAGAATTTGTAAATAAGTTTCGTTTGGAGGAAGCTATAAAGCTTATAAACGAAAACCAGGGTGCATCCATTCAGGAAGTAGCCGAGCAGGCAGGTTTTGGTTCTACAGGAACTTTTATCAGGGTGTTTAAAAACCACGTAGGGGTTACTCCCGGGAAATACAGAGATAACCCGGTTGCATCAGCCGGTGGTTCCCATGGCGTTGGCTATGGCATTGATGCTGTGCAAAAGACTGTGAAGTAAACGGGTCTGCTTCTTTTTGTCACCATTCTTTTGTTCTTTTCTCCACTTTTTAAGCAGGTTTACCTGTTGCCTGTGCAGCGGGTAAAGCGCCTCAGCCCTGAGAATGGTCGAATAGTAATGGTTCCTGCGCCTTTTTTCAGTAGGACTCCCAAGAAGGTCGAGCATTTTTTTACGGGTCAGATCCAGTTCTTCGAGCAACATCCCTAGGATCTCATTTTTTATTTTTTTGTTTTCAACAAGGCTGCTGTAGAGTTTCATAATTTCTTCATCTGTGGCTGCAAGGCTGGTATCGATATTGGTAAGAACATACCGCACAAAATCATCTGTCTTCACAAGGGTTTTTAGAAGTGCATATTTATCAGGTTCTTCCGATTGTATTTTTTCAAGGGTTGAACCAACGCCATACCAGCTTGAAATGTGCATGCGCGACTGTGTCCAGCTGAAAACCCAGGGAATGGCCCTTAGATCAGAGAGCGACTTTTTACCGGTCCGGCGTGCCGGACGCGAACCAATTTTACTCGATTCAATGGCATCGATAGGTGTTGCCTCCCTGTAAAAGGCAATAAATGAAGGATGGCCTGTAAGTTTTCTGAAAGCCTTGTAGCTTTCGGCAGCAAGGTATCCCAGGAGACTGTTCCTGTCGTCACTAACCCCGTTTTGATTTCTTTTTTTCAACAAGGTTTTGCTTGTCAGGCCTGCAAGCAATAATTCCATGTTATATGCAGCATTTACCTTATTGGCATATTTCCGTTCAATGGTTTCTCCCTGCTCTGTCATCCTCATAAGGCCGTTCATTGACGCCAGGGGAAGAGACCGTATAAACCAATGTGTAGGGCCGGCCCCACGGCTGATGGTTCCTCCCTTTCCATGGAAAAACCGGATCTGCACATCATGCTTATCAGCTACTTCTGTCAGTTTAACCTGTGCATCATTCAAATACCATGCACTTGCCAGAATGCCACCGTCCTTGTTGCTGTCGCTGTAGCCTATCATAACATCCTGTACCGGCCGGGAAAGGTTCTGCCTCTTCATCATATAATTCAGGCTGCTCCGGGTGGCGGGATGACTCAGGTATTCATCCAGTATTTTTGGGCTTCTTTTTAAATCGTCGATGGTTTCAAAAAGCGGTACTACCGGCAAGGGACAAACAAGACCATCAGGACTCAAATGTGACAAGCCTGCTTCCCGCACAAACAGATAAACTGTAAAAAGATCGGTGGAGTTGCGGGTCATACTGACGATGCATGAACCCAATGATTTTTCAGAATATTTTCTGACGTGTTTCTCAATTACCCTGAAAGTTCGCAGTACCTCCCTTGCTTTTTCCGATTCCACTAATGTAGTTTTGCTTAGGAATGGACGGTTGTGTTGTAGTTCCTTCCGGATGAAGCTGTACCACTCTTTTTTGCCTGCCGAAATGGTAGCATACTGTTCTGGCTGGCTTGCCTGTATAATATCATGAAGCGCTTCTTCATAATACCTGCTGTTTTGCCTGATGTCGAGGTGCGCAAGATGGAATCCAAAAACCTTCAGGTGGCGAAGAACTTTCTGCACATCATGCACTGCAAGTGAACGGGCTCCCATTTTAATCAAGGCATTTTTGAGGAATAGAAGGTCGGCTTCCGGTTCTTCCGGTACTTTATAGGAGCTGGGTTTTTCGCTAAGTTCAATTCCGCCTGCTGCGTTTTCCAGCAGGGGGAGTTTTTTCATGATAAGTTGAAGGTAAACTTTAAAAGGCTCATGCGGATTGTAATCCTGAGGCAGATGGAAATCCTTCGCCAACTCAGTCATCCTGTCCCTGAAATCGGAAGAAAGGCAATCCTGGTTGCAATAGATGCTTAACTTGTCTGAAAGTTCCCCCAACATTGATTTTAACAGAAGAAAAGCGTGCAGCCTGAACTTGCGGAGTGTCTTTTCAGTCACCTCCCATGTAACCAGGGGATGGCCATCGCGGTCCCCTCCAACCCAGTTGCCAAAGGTTATGGTAGGAAAACGGGAACTGTCTTCCATCAGCAAAGGATCAAAACCTGCGTCGCTCCATGCCTGTTTCAGCCTGAAATCCATGTAATGGAGCATTTCAGGAAACACCTTATAGAAATAATAAAGAACATTCTCAAGCTCCGATTCCACAGCCGGCTTCTCCACAAATATCTCACCTATAAACCATAACTTATGCAACAGCTGCTTGATGTCGTGCCTGATTTCCGCCTGTTCATAGCTGTTGTACATTGAATTTTCACGTTTCACAAGCAACAGGTATAGCTGCCTGTACATTGCAAGGACAACAGGCCGCTTTGCCTCTGTCGGATGTGCAGTAAGTACCGGCTCGGCATATATTTCTCCAAGCTGTTCTGCTATTTCTTGTTCTTCCAGTCCCTTTGATTTAAGTTCACTGAAAATGCTTCCCCACATGCCGCTCACGCTTTCCAGGCCTTCCTTTTCCTGCATGATCCGCCTGTTTTGCACTGCGCCATTTACCTCTGCCAGGTTAAGAAGCTGAAAACTGATGGAGAAAAGATGAAGCAGTTGCTCTGTATTATTTATATTAAATGCCGGTTCTTTCTCAGATATCCATGGTATCATGGCAGCCAGCGAATGCTGGCCGTTTTCCTTTAAAACTTCTGCAAAACACTGAAGGAGAAATTCCAGGTCGGTATATGGTTTTCCTATTTTTTTCTTTACTTCTACAAGAAGCTGCGTCATGGTTTAAACTATTAGACTATTCCCAATGCCCTCGATTTGTAATGATATCAATCAGAACATGATAAAGGTAATTTTTGTTTATTGTTCAAGGGAAATTTACATATTTGCAAATCTATTCTGTTAAACTTTTTTTCAAAAAACTTGTTCAGGTAATTAAAACTGTCACAATGGCTTTAAATAACCGGAAAATACTGATACCAGTTGATTTTAGGGAACCTTCTGAAAAGGCACTTCATTACGCAGCTTACATGGCCCAAAAAGTACAATCTGAATTGATTTTGCTGCATATATTGGATACACCCGGATTGCTCGATCAATTTTTTTCCGCAACCGACCATCTGGTTAAAATAGCAGATGAAGCAAAAGATAAACTATATGGCTTTGCTGCGCTCGTAAAAAAAGATGCACCCGGGGTAACTGTCTCCACCCGTATAGAAATGGGAAGGCCATACCGGAAAATCCTTGAGGTTGCAGACGAACTGAATGTGCAGATGATCATCCTTGGTGAAAACCACCAGGGCGGCGATCCTGAAGATGACCTGGGGACTACGGTCTACCATGTCACCCTGAAAGCAAAGGTCCCGGTGCTTACATATAAGGGCGATACCAGCAAAATGAAGGATAATATTATCGTTCCCCTTGACCTGACTAAACAAACCCATGAGCAGTTGTCGGCAGCCCTTTTTTACGGAAAGGAATATGGTGCAACCATACATTTGGTCTCAGTATTGGTTGGAGGCATTTTCAAAAGAGAAAGCCGTATATATAAAAAATTGGGTGAGGCAAGGGAAACTTTTGAAATGAATGGCCTTGAATGTATAATGAAACTTTACGACAGGTCAGAAGAACCTCCGTTTATGAAGGTCCTTGAGTATGTAGATGAGGTGGAGGGCGGGATCATATTTGTCATGACCCACCAGGAAGGCTATACGTACGACAATTATATAGGTGCCTTTGCCCATCATATCATGAACCTGTCGAAAGTACCGGTACTTAGCCTGACTGCTGTTTCCGATAAGCTCGATTTTGCGCCGGTATTCAAAACCCTGATCGATCCTATGGGAGTTTTTAAAAAGTCGAATATAAAATAAATAGATCAAGAAATCTGTAGCAGATGATTTACCTGCTTATTGTTTACCTTGTTGCTTCACTGAGTGTATTTGTGCTGCCTGACTGGTTGAAAAAACAAAAGGCAGTTATTCTGGCCCTCGTTCAGGTTCTGGCTTTTGTATATTTCATAGTACGGGTACCAGAAATACCCCTTCATGTTGTCTGGAAGTGGGTTCCCGACTTGTGGCTCAACCTTGAATTTATACTCGATGGGCTGAGTATGGTATTTGCCCTGCTTGTTACAGGAATCGGGGTACTTGTATTCATGTATGCACATGCCTACATGAAGAGCTACAGCGGGACAGACAAATTTTTTCTTTATCTGATGCTTTTCAGCGGAGCCATGCTAGGGCTGGTATTGTCGGCGAACCTGATCCAGTTGTTTATTTTTTGGGAATTAACAAGTTACTTGTCCTTCTTTCTCATCAGTTTCTTTCATGAAAAGGAATCTGCCAGGAAGGCTGCTTTACAGTCATTATATATTACCGGCCTTGGCGGATTAAGCCTTCTGGCAGGAATCGTGGTTCTGGGAAGTGTGGCCGGAAGCTATTCAATCGATGTATGGCTTGCAAAGGCTGATTTGATCCGTGAAAGCCATCTTTATCTGCCGGGACTGCTCCTCATTTTAGCAGGTGTATTTACCAAATCGGCCCAGTTTCCTTTTCATTTCTGGCTGCCCGGAGCGATGCAGGCACCAGCTCCCGTCAGTTCATACCTGCACTCTGCAACCATGGTAAAAGCAGGTGTTTTTCTTCTTGCAAGGCTGAGCCCTGTTCTGGGCGGCACACCTGAATGGACACATATCATTCCGCTGATCGGGGTGCTGACAATGCTTACAGGTTCCTATTTTGCAATAACTTCCACCGACCTGAAAGCTATACTTGCATATACTACAATCAATGCCCTGGGTGTCCTTGTGCTTCTGTTTGGTATCAATACCCGGGAATCCATAATGGCTGCCATGCTTTTCCTGATTATACATGCATTCTATAAGGCAACGCTTTTCATGATTGCCGGACTCATTGAAAAGAAAACCGGAACCCGTGAACTGGCTGAACTTGGCGGACTTATAAAGTACATGCCTGTCACCTTTGTCTTCGCCCTGTTAGCACTATTATCGATGGCCGGCCTTCCCCCACTGTTAGGCTTCCTGGGAAAGGAACTCATTTATGAAGCAAAAGTCCAGTCGCCCGGAATTTCTTCACTGGTTCTGGTACTTGGAGTAACATCCAATATATTCATGGTAGGTGTTTCACTGTTTTTTATAAGAAAAGTTTTCCTTGGTAAACCTAAAAATTTCACTAAGCTTCCCAATGAAAAGGACAGAGCTTATCTGATCGGTCCCGGTATACTTGCATTCCTGAGCCTTATACTTGGACTTTCGCCTGATAACCTTGGCGATATCATTGTAAAACCTGCGGTTGATGTTGTATATATGGGCGATGTGGATGTAAAGCTAAAACTGTGGCACGGATTTAATCAGGTGTTCTGGATGAGCCTCTTTACAATTATTGCAGGAGTTACTCTTTTTGTTGGCATGCTGAAGCTGAAGAAGTTGCTTTCTGTTTGGAGAAAAATAAACAGTGTGGTATTTTGGGTTCAGTTTGAACAGGTTTTTACCTGGATTCTGGACAAGTTTGTAGTGGTAGCAACTGCCAAAACAAAGACTGTTCAGCATGGCTATCACCGTTATTACCTGGTAACTATTTTCGTTTTTACAACCATCCTGCTTTGGCTCCAGGTATTTGTGACCCGATCATTTACATTTACAATGCCTTTAAACTTTCAGCCATTTTATATTACCGGACTGGCAGTGCTGATTATTGCGGTTGCCATTGCCAGTGCTGTTTCAAAATCAAGGATTGTCACCATTGTAGCCATGGGCGTTTCGGGTTATGGAATTGCACTCATATTTTTATATTACAGTGCCATCGACCTTGCAATTACCCAGATTCTGGTAGAAACGCTGACAGTTGTAATGTTTATGGCCATATTGCAGCGCCTTCCAAAATTTGCTGTTTTGTCATCGAAAAAAACCCGCATCCGCGATCTGATCGTTGCACTTACATTTGGAGGTGTTATGACTATCCTTGCATTTAAGGCGGTGAATGTAAACCTGAACCGGCCAATATCTGACTTTTACCTGGAAAACAGTTATACAAGGGCATTCGGTGAAAATGTCGTGAATGTGATACTTGTTGATTTCCGTGCGCTCGATACCATGGGTGAGGTTACTGTACTTACCCTGGCTGCTGTTGGTGTATACCTTTTGCTTGCATCCAAAAAAATTACGAAAACATGAATTCAGTCATACTAAAAATGGCCGCAAAATACCTCAAATGGCTGCTCCTTGTGTTTGCAGTCCTGGCACTTTTCAGGGGGCACAACCAACCGGGCGGTGGTTTTATCGGGGGATTGCTGGCTGGATTGGCCATTGTTTACCGCGGTTTTGCCTTTAATGCATTCCAGGTAAAAGAAGAACTGAAGGACAGGCCTGAGAAATATATCGGGTTGGGTCTGTTTCTTATCTTACTGAGCTTCATACCGTCAATGCTCAGGAATGAAACCCTGATGACAGGTGTATGGACTGCACTGCCTGAGTGGACAGGCGGTTTTAAACTTGGTACACCCTTCCTGTTCGACATCGGAGTGTTCTTTACAGTAATAGGAGTGACACTTTTGTTTGTGTTTTCACTCACTCAAAAACCAAATCCATGAGAGACTTAAAATCATACAAGCTGTAAATTATTGATTATGGAAGCCATTTTAGCTTTAGTGACAGGTGTTCTTTATACGGTAAGCCTTTACCTGATGCTTCGGCGAAGTATCCTGAAGTTTATCATAGGCTTGATTTTTATGAGCAATGCCACCAACCTGCTGGTGTTTCTTTCTGCAGGACTTGTTCAGGGTAATCCTGCCTTTATAGGTTCTGAAGGAACAGATGATGCAGTGATGGCCGACCCGCTTCCGCAGGCGCTTGTACTCACTGCTATTGTAATTGGCCTGGGTATTACCGTGTTTACGCTTGCATTAAAATATAAGTTTTTTGAACTCACAGGCACTGACGACCTGGATCAACTTAAAAAAACAGATATCTGAATATGGCCATCATTGCTTTTCCCATTCTGATCCCCTTTGTGCTGATTATCGGCCTGCTGATATTCCGTTCAGATACGATGGCACGATGGATAGGGCCTTTAGGTGCTGTTCTGCTGGCAGTACTTTCGGTTTATCTTTTTATTTTAGTGACAGAGCATGGGGTAGTGTCATTACAGATGGGAGGCTGGGAAGCACCGTTTGGAATTACCCTGGTGATTGATTACCTGAGCGCCCTGATGCTCCTTGTTTCAGCACTCATAACTTTTCCTGTTTCGGTGTATGCGCTCAACTACCTTTCCGGAGAGATGAAGCTGAACAGGTTTTTTGTCTTTTTTTATGGCCTTACTATGGGATTGAACGGCTCATTCATAACAGGCGATGTATTTAACCTCTTTGTTTGGTATGAAGTAATGCTGATGTCGTCGTTTGTTTTGATTACGCTTGGCCGTAAAAAAGAGCAGCTCGAAGGCGGCATTAAGTACCTCGCAATGAACCTTGTGGGTTCAATGTTTCTGCTGGCAGGAATTGGGGTTTTATACGGCAAAACGGGTACCCTCAACATGGCTCACCTTGCATTGATTCTTACAAACGACGACCAGGCTACTCTGATGAATACGTCAGCAGTGCTGTTTTTTGTAGCCTTCGGTATAAAATCTGCTGTTTTTCCCCTTTATTTCTGGCTGCCTGCTTCCTACCATACCCCCAATATTGCCATAACATCGTTGTTTGCCGGACTGCTTACAAAAGTAGGAGTCTACACTTTTATACGCTTTTTCACCCTGTTTTTTGTGCACGACCCCCAATTCTGGCACCAGCTGCTGCTTATTATTGCGGGTTTTACAATGGTTGCCGGAGGGCTGGCTGCAGCGGCGCATTATGAAACACGCCGTATTCTGTCATACCATATCATCAGCCAGATCGGGTATATGATTATGGGACTGGGCATATTTACCCCACTTGCCATTGCAGGAGCTGTATTTTTTACTATGCACAACATGCTCGCCAAAACAAATACTTTCCTGGTATCGGGCATGATCAACAAAGCCCGGGGTACATTTTACCTGAAGGATATCGGCGGCTTGTACAAGCAAAGCCCGCTGATTGCCATCCTGTTTGTCATACCTGCGTTTGCACTGGCAGGCGTGCCCCCGGTTTCAGGCTTCTTTGCCAAATTTATCCTGGTGAAGGCGGGGATTGAAAATGGAAATTACATCATCACTGCTGTAGCTATTCTTACAGGAATGCTTACACTTTATTCAATGCTTAAAATCTGGAATGAAGCCTTTTTAAAAGTGCAGCCCATCAACCAGCATGCTGAACACCCCTTTATAAAACCCACGTTTGCTGAATATTTTCCATCGCTTTTCCTGGGAGTGATTAGCATACTCATGGGAATTCTTGCCTTTTACGTGTTTGGATATACGATGGAGGCTGCAAACCAGCTAATCGATCCGGATTTATATATTAAAACTGTACTCAAAGGATATAAATTATGAAGTGGCTGAAAAAAATATATTTCATTATTGAATTCATTTTATATTACATATTGAAACTCGTTCAGTCAAACATTTTTATTGCTTACGATATCCTTACTCCTAAAATCCACGTAAAACCTGCATTTATGGAAGTCCCGCTTAAACTCAAAACCGAATTGGGAATGTTGCTCTTCAGCAATCTTCTTTCAATGACACCCGGAACTATGAGTATGGATATCAGCAGGGATAAAAAGAAAGTCCTGGTACATGTTCTTTATTATACCTCGGACGAACTGATGCAGAAGGATTTTGATGGTATTCAGGAGAAAATCAGGAAAATAACAGAATAAGCTATGGAAGACTCAGGTTCAACAATAGTCATCATTCTCGCCTTCTCAATGCTGCTGGCAGCTTTTTTTCTAGCGTTTGGCCGGCTTATGGCAGGCCCTTCAGTGAATGACCGCATTGCAGCAATGGATGTCATTGCCATCGTGGTCATGGGCTTTATCCTGGTATACAGCCTGATGATCAACAAATCGATCTACTTCGATATACCGGTCATCATTTCACTGATTTCATTCATTGGAACAGTAGCAGTATCAACTTATTTAAAACATCGCAATGGTTAATATCTTCATATATGCACTGATTCTTGCAGGATCCTTCTTTATCATGGTTGCCGCAATAGGGCTCGTACGCTTCAAGGACCTATACAGCAGGCTGCATGCAGGGACAAAAGCTCCTTCCTTTGGCATCTTCCTGATCCTTCTCGGTGTAAGCATTTATTTCAACACCCCTGCAGTATATATTAAAAGCCTGTTTATCGTGCTGTTTATTTACCTTACAGCTCCCCTTTCCGCACATGCTATCATAAAATCATTTAAAGACAGAGATGAAGATTCAAACATATCTAATTCTGATTATAGCGACTAACTATCGTGAATTATTGAAAAAGCGAGGTTTTGTATAATGATTTCTCATAAGAATTATTAGAAGCCAGCCTGTTTAGGCCCGGGCTTTCATTTCTTCCTGTATCGGATGTGTTTTCATATAATCAATCAGGGGCCAGCTATAGACCAACTGCATACCAACTCCAGATTAAATTCAATCAAATTCGAATTTGATCTGGAGTTGTTCATAAGATGACCTGATGAAGATCTGGTTGTTGCCCTAAATTTTTATATTGGAATATTTTCCGGTAGATTCAGGGGCTAATTAAGACATATGTATAACTCGTGGAAAAAAAACTCAAATCCGCACATGGAAATGATTGATCCACAATTACTGATTAAGAGGAATAACAGGAAGAAGAGGCTGGCGCAGTTTCACAAAACAGGATGAAGGATTATACACCTGAAGATCAAAATTATTTTGAGTTCTCCATTTTGATGTTTACCTGGACATATTCCCTACGAACCTGATCGACAATATGATGGTGAGCAAGAACTCTTGAAGTGAGAAAACGTAAACACTATTTCTTTGCCAGTGTAAAGAGAAATTCGACTCCGCCTTCAGGTTTGTTGCGGACGGTTATATTTCCCTTATGAAGCTGAATGGCATTTTTTACAATGGATAAGCCCAGTCCGGTGCCACCAAGTTCACGTGTACGGCCCTGATCAACCCGGTAAAACCTTTCGAATATACGTTGCAGGTGTTCTTCCGGAATTCCTGCCCCATCATCGGAATAGGAAAAATAATGATACTTTTTATCTTCAAGGTAATTCCTGATTTCAATGGTTACATCAGGGCCGGCATAATTAATGGAGTTCTCAATGAGGTTTTGGAAAACGGATGAGATTAATGAATCATTGCCGTTAATGATGACTTCATCATTAATAAACAACCTGCATTTCATGTTTTTCTCCAACAGCCTGCTTTCAAGGTTCTCAATTACATCGCGCACGATGTTTTTCACCGTGACAGGTTTAAACTCAAATAACTCACCGGCATCTTCAATGTTGTTTAGCAGGGATATGTCATTAAGCAGCAGGTTGAGCCGTTCGGCCTGTGCGTGGGCCCTTGAAATAAAATATTGTTGTTTTTCCCCGCCTATGGCAGGATTGTTCATCAGGGTTTCGAGATAACCCTTAATAGAAGCAAGCGGTGTTTTTAGTTCATGGGCAATATTGGAAGTCAGCTGCTGCTTAAGCAGCCTTCTTTTTTCGGGGCGGGTGATGTCGGAAATCAGGATTTCGAAGCTTTTATCGGCAAATACTATACACAGAATCTTAAAATATTTTTCATTCCTATGAATAGTGAATTCAATCTGAGGTAATTCATTTTTCTGAAATTCCACTTCAGATTTAAGGTAGCGCTCCAGAAAAATGTTTAGTTTCTTAAATTCTTGAATTGTAAATACATTATCAGCCGAGATGGTTGATGTTTTGGAGATCAGGCTTATATATTGGATAAAATGGCTGTTGGCCAGCATTCTTTCCTTTTTCGGAGAAAAAAAGGCAATACCTTCATTAAGAATGTTCATGTGGCTAAAAAAACGTTCCTTCTCCAGGGAAAGATCATCTCTTGTTTTTGTAAGGTTCTTGTATATTTTAACAATCTGGGATCCGATTTCACCCAATTCATTATGAGGAAAATCCATTTCTGTGTCCAGGGGTTCATTCCTTCCTGCTTTAACAGCAAAGTCTTTCAATTTTGTAATTGATAAAGTTAGCTGCCTTGTCAGAAAGTTGATTAAAAACCAGATTAGTAAAAATATGAAGAATATGAAGAAGATAAAAAACCATTCGGCTTTCAGGAAATCTTTCACCTGTAAATTGTAGACCATGGCAGTACGAATGAAATAGTCATTGTAAAACCTGGCATAATAATAAAATTCCTGTTCGGTTGAATTAGACCAGCGGATATTGGATCCTGAACCTGAATAAAGGGCCTTTTGTACTTCAGGACGCTGCAGGTGATTTTCCAGATTACTGACATCGCCAACAAAACTGTCGTAAAGAACTGTTCCTTTCCGGTCGATGACTGTGATCCTGAGTTGTGGATCGGGAAGGAGAAACTTCAGGGAATCAATCCTTCCGATGTCATTTTTCTCCAGCAGACCAAAATGTTGAATGTATTTGTTTGTAATCTCCGTAACACTTTCAAGTGTGCTTTCAAGCTGACTTTTCTTATAGCTTTTTTCACGGTTCAGGTGGAAAAGCAGCACTGCTATAGTGAAGACAACAAATACCAAAATGAAGTAGGAGAATATCTTTCTTCTGAATGTAGTGTATTCCGGCACTTTTATGATTTTTTTTATTTTATACATCCTGATCTTTAAAACAATATCCATAACCCGATTTGCCCTGGATGCACTCGCCATATATTCCCAATTTTTTACGCAAACGTGCAATATTGACATCTACATTTCTTTCGGTTACAATGACATCATTGCTCCAGATTCTTCTCAGAATTTCTTCGCGGCTGTAAAAATGAGACTTATGTTTCATGAGCATGATTAGGATTTCATATTCCTTCCGGGTCAGGTCAACAGGTTGAAACCTGATATGAACTGTTTTACTTTCTGTATCTGCTTCCAGTTCTCCTGATACAAGAATTTTTTTATAAACAGGTACCTGTCTTCCTCTTTTCAGCACAGCCTTCACACGCGCCATCATCTCCTTAATGGAAAAAGGTTTTGAAATGTAATCGTCGGCACCTACGTTAAACCCTGTAAGTATATCATTTTCTGTGTTTTTTGCTGTAAGGAATATTATAGGCACATTCAGGTTAAGCTCTTTTCTCATTTGTGAGGCCAGCTTGTAACCTGAAGTGTGTCCCATCATTACATCGAGCAAAACCAGGTCATAATTATTGAGTGGTTTTTTCAGTGCATCTTCAGCCGAAGGTGCTGTATCTACTTCGAAACCTTCACTGGCAAGGTTGAACTCGAGGATTTCACACAAATCCTTTTCATCGTCAACTACCAGGATCCTGGGGACTTTTGATTCACTCATGGCATTGAAATTATTCAAATTTTTTATTGTGCCTGATGTCTTTTCCTTCAATGGAGTAAATAGCCGCTTCAGCAATATTTGTGGCATGATCACCAATACGTTCAATGTTTGCAACAATGCTGTTCAGGTTAATAAAGCTTGCAAGCAATAATTTATTTTCCTCCGAAAGAGCTGTTTTTTTAATTGCCTTTTTCAGCATTTTCTGGTTCAGTTCATCAATAACAGCATCATTTTTTATGGTCCAGATGGCATATTCCTTATCATCGGTTGTATAGGCAAGCAGTGCTTTATTTACCATGCCAGAACTTTGGATAAGCATGTTTGAAATCACATCTGACAGGTTGGCAAAGATTTCAGGAATTTTAATGTTTTGAAGCATTCCCAGAATATTAATAGCCTGATCGCTCACCCTTTCCAGATTGATGATAATCCGGTAGCAGGCAATGATTTTTCGGATATCGGAAGCAACTGGCTGATATAAAACAATGGTGTTTATAATTCTATCGCTGAGCCTGACCTCTGATTTATCGATGGATTTTTCATTTTCCTGCATTTCATGTTCTATCTCTTTGGGAACAATGGTTTCTCCTGTGGAAACTACTTTTTCCAGTAAATCGAGCTGTCGGAGGACGAGATTGGCAAAATCTTCAAATTCTGCCATCAGATTTTTAATTGCATCATCTTTTTTAGAAGTCATTGCATCAGAATTTAAAATGAAGATAGATATTTTAACCGAACTTTCCGGTCAGGTACTCTTCTGTTCGCCGGTCCTGTGGTTTGGTAAACATATCCTTGGTCTTGCCATACTCCACCAGTTCGCCCAGGTACATAAACATGGAATAATCCGAGATCCGGGCTGCCTGCGACATATTGTGCGTAACCATAAGGATTGTGTACTCATTTTTTAGCTGCCCGAGCAATTCCTCGATTTTGGATGTGGCTATAGGGTCGAGAGCCGAGGTAGGTTCGTCAAGCAGGATCACCTCAGGGTCGAAAGCCAGTGCACGGGCGATGCATAGGCGTTGTTGCTGCCCCCCCGAAAGAAATGTTCCTTTTTTATAGAGGCTGTCTTTCACTTCTTCCCATAATGTGACATCACGTAATGATTTTTCAACAATTTCATCCCTTTCGGATCGTTTTAATCCGATTCCATTTAACTTGTATCCTGCAATCACATTATCGTAAATGCTCATAGTAGGAAAAGGGTTGGGGCGCTGGAATACCATGCCTGTCATTCTTCTTACCTGGATGGCAGGCATCTGATTGATGTTTTTGCCGTTCAGGATGATATCGCCTTTGGTTTC
>JAEYNZ010000027.1 GCA_023412195.1 Bacteroidota bacterium | reverse complement strand
GTGTTTCTGCTAACGATTTTCACCTTCCCGATACCCTCTCAACAGGGCAGTACACCATAAGGGCTTATACAAAGTATCTGCAGAATTTTGATGAGGAGAGCCTGTTCCATCAGAAAATCTCTGTATCACGGACTACCGATTTGCCCGAGGTAAAAGCAAAACACGATGAACAAAACATCATCGATGTTTCCTTTTTGCCCGAAGGCGGTAACCTGATTGTGAATGCTGTAAATTATATTGCTTTTAAAGCCATTGATAAATGGGGAAGAGGAATACCGGTTTCAGGAAAGATTGTGGATGAAACAGGTGAGGAAACAGCAATTTTTGAAACCACGTATAATGGAATGGGCAGGTTTGTGATGATGCCGGTGGAAGGGAAAAAATACTTTGCCCGGATTGATGGTTATCCTCAGCTGAAATATCAGCTTGAAGATGCCCGTTTGGATGGAGTTGCCCTCCATTACCAGGAAAACGGAGATGAACTGCAGTTCATTCTTAACCGCAACTTCAAAATTGGCGGCACACGTAATGTGACTTTGCTGGCTTCCCATAAAGGGCAGGAGCTGTTCCGGGAAGATATAGAAATGAAGGCTTTTCAGCACCCTGTAACAGTTTATAAAGGATTCTTTCCAAAGGGGATTTCAAAAATTACATTGATTGATGAAAATGACATCATCCTTGCGGAACGTCTTGTATTTGTTCAGAACAGGGACGAAGAAAACCTTCAGATAAAGCCAGACAAAACATCATATCTTACCCGCGAGAAAATCGAATTGCAGGTGGAATCCCTTCTTGACCAGGAGGAGGATGGTATTTTTACAGGTGTTTCACTGGCAGTGGTCAACGAAGATTACTTCAGCCGGGGAGGCAAAATGCAGACCATTGAAAGCTACCTGCTGCTGGATTCGGAGCTGAAAGGGCCCCTTGAATCACCAGCCTCCTGTTTCATGGAAGAAGGCAATTTATCAGTAGATGAAAAACTCGATCTTGTAATGATGGTGAACGGGTGGAGAAGATATTACTGGGATGAGTTGAAGGAGTACCTCGACAGGCCGCTGGATGGCTGGAACGATACCGGTCTGACCATAGAAGGTGAAGTGAAAACATTATTTGGCGGAAAGCCTGTTCAGGGGGGGACAGTTAAGATGGGGCCGTTTTCGGGCGAGTTTTTAATTTTAAAAGATACAACCGATGAACTGGGCCGGTTTCGATTCGAGCGCGTGTACATGAAGGATTCGGCACTTATAATGATCAATGCATTTAACCAAAAGGGTAAGCAGAGGGTGGAGATCACCTACAAGCCTGAACCGTTATTCGATCCTGCTGTATCAGCATTCAGGCTCGACAGGGTTGTATGGCCGGTGGAAGAGCATGACTCATACAGACGGTCAAGTTTCAGGCGCCACCTGGCAGAGCAGGAATTCAAGCTTGAATACGGTAATATTTTGCTGGGCGATGTGGAAGTGATAGAAGAATATAAAACAGGCCCAATAATTACTGCTATGCGTGGCTTTCGCGACAGGGAATTTACATTGACAAATACTGACAGGCAGTATCAGGACATAATCAGGTATCTGGAATTTGAAGTACCCGGAATATTTGTGCATTTTAACGATACGGTTATGATCAACCATTCAATTCAGCCTGCACGTTTTTTTGTGGATGACGTAGATGCAGAATTGGATATAGTCAAAAATATTCCAATGGAAGAAATTGTAAAGATTGAAATATTTAACCCACGGACGGCGGTAGGATTGATAAATCCCTCCTGGCAAAATGGAGTGTCAAGAGATGGTGGTATTATATCCATTTTAACAACTAACCGGTTTGGCAGGTTTCCACATTATTTTGTCAGAAATATTCACGGCAGAATTGTCCCCCGGATTCAGGGGTTTCGCCAGGCACGGGAATTTTATTCACCACAGTATCCTCTTGCGGAAGACGATTACCCGGTGAAGCCCGATCTGCGTCCAACCCTGTACTGGGAGCCATATGTGCAGCCTGTCAACAACATGGCAACAGTTGAGTTTCACGCTTCGGACATGACAGGTAAATACAGGGTGATAGCCGAGGGAATCAGTGCAAAGGGGAAGATTGTGCAGGGGAGTGCAGTGTTTGATGTAGTGCAGGTTAAGGAGTCGGAGTAGTTATAATACTTGTCTATTGTTGATATTTTTAATCAAGAAAAAATTAATAGAAGCAATCCAATGAAACTATCATATCTTCATTTCATTAAAACCAGATACATCAGTAGAAACATTTCTTTCTTCTTCTGTATTTTATTCTTCTTTATTTTCATGGTTAATGTAACCGGACAGGTGTTGACCGACGAGCATCCCACCCCTGATTCACTTCTTTACGAAAAGCTGTACCTCCACATCGACAGGGAATTCTATTCTCCGGGCGATGATGTCTGGTTCAAATCGTACCTTGTCAGCGGGATCAGTAATAAGCTCATCCCCGGGTTCAAAAATGTGTATGTGCAGTTGGTTGCAGACAACGGCCGGGTTGTCGACCAGCAGTTGTTGCTGTCGGCGTATGGTGTTTCTGCTAACGATTTTCACCTTCCCGATACCCTCTCAACAGGGCAGTACACCATAAGGGCTTATACAAAGTATCTGCAGAATTTTGATGAGGAGAGCCTGTTCCATCAGAAAATCTCTGTATC
>JAEYNZ010000026.1 GCA_023412195.1 Bacteroidota bacterium | reverse complement strand
GAAGGTGAACAGTTCACAATCAGGTTATCGAAAAATGATGCATATGGCGAAATAAATGATGATGCAATCGTTGAATTGCCAAAACATGTTTTTCTGGTAGAAGGACAATTTGATGATGAACTGATATCTGTAGGCAACTCAGTTCCCATGATGAGCAGCAACGGTCAGCGAATGAACGGACAGGTGCTCGAGGTAACAGAGGAAGCTGTAACAATGGACTTTAACCATCCGCTTGCAGGGGAAGATTTATATTTTTCAGGTAAAGTCCTGGGCGTCCGTGCTGCATCTGATGAAGAACTTGCACAGGCGCTTTATGGCGGAGGTTGTGGATGCGGCAGTGGTGGCTGTGGCGATGAAGGATGTGGAACAGAGGAACATGATCATGCACATGGTGGCTGCGGTTGCGGCTGTTAAATAAGATTTTGATTTTTTCTCTAATTTCATTAATTTGACCCCGTTTTCTTCTTGTAAATCAAAGAAAACGGGGTTTTCGTATGGAACTTAAGTATAATGTATTGATCTTTAATTTGATACATTTTAATATTTACTACACATCCTTGAAAACCAACAAAAAAGGCAGGTAATTGTTACGTTAGTATAATAAGATTTTGTGAATACATTTGGAAAAATATTTCGGTTAACATCATTTGGCGAATCACACGGGCCTGGAATCGGTGGAATTATAGATGGTTGCCCTGCAGGTATGGAACTTGACATGGAAGCCATCCAGTATGAACTTGCCCGCCGGAAACCAGGCCAGTCGAAGATAACGACCCAGCGTAAGGAATCTGACCAGGTAGAATTCCTTTCCGGAATCTTTGAAGGCAGAACTCAAGGGACTCCCATTGCTTTTGTAGTTTGGAACCAGGATCAGCACTCTTCGGATTATGACAATCTTAAAGATGTATACCGTCCTTCTCATGCCGATTATACCTATATTCAAAAGTACGGTACCCGCGACCACAGGGGAGGAGGCAGGTCATCGGCACGGGAAACCATTGCCCGGGTTGTAGCCGGAGGGCTTGCAAAACAGTTACTTGCACGCAATGCCATATCTGTCCAGGCATTTGTTTCGCAGGTTGGTGAAATCAGCCTTGAAAAATCGTACACTGAACTGGATCTTTCCAAAACGGAGGATAATATTGTCAGATGTCCTGATTCAGGCACTGCTGAAAAGATGGTTGCCCGTATAGAAGCTGCTGCCTCTAACCATGATACTGTGGGCGGAGTGATTTCCTGCGTGGTTAAGGGAGTTCCCGCAGGATGGGGAGAACCGGTTTTTAATAAGCTGCATGCTGATCTGGGATCTGCCATGCTTGGCATCAATGCAGTGAAAGGATTCGAATATGGGTCAGGATTTGATGGCACAAAGTTGAGTGGTTCACAACATAACGATATATTTATTCAGTCTCCACAAGGAATACGCACTAAAACGAATCATTCAGGCGGTATTCAGGGGGGGATTTCGAATGGGGAAGACATTTATTTCAGGGTAGCTTTTAAACCCATTGCTACTTTGCTAAAAGAACAAATGACAGTTGATAAGGATAGCCAACAGACAACAATTCAACCGAAAGGCAGACATGATCCATGCGTATTGCCACGGGCTGTGCCTATAGTTGAAGCAATGGCTGCACTGGTTTTGGCCGATCATTTTTTATTGAGTAAATTAAATTCGCTTTAATATGCCCAGAAGAAAAAGAAACAGAAGAATACAGGTACCTCCGGTAATAAAAGGAATGTCGGTTTATGGCATTCGTGGGAGGAAGTCGAATGAAGTGGTTCTCCGTCTTGAAGAATATGAAGCAATCCGTTTGCTCGATTACCAGAACCTGACACAGGAGCAGGCTGCGGTTTTCATGGATGTTTCAAGGCCAACACTTACCCGGATATATGAGGAGGCCCGGAACAAGGTGGCCACTGCTTTTGTGGAAGGACGCGACATCGTATTCAGAGGGGGAGATATCTATTTCGACAAAAACTGGTTTAAATGTAAAAATTGCCAGGCCAGTTTTAACAGTTATCAGGAGGAAAACATTCATTGTCCGGTATGCGAAGACAAGGATGTTGTTTCTCTTAATGAATATTACGCAAAATAACTTATTTATTGTTGCGGGTAATATATTACCCTCATCATTATAAAAAAGTCAGAATATCTTTTTTATGATGTGCCCTGTTTTTTTATAGGTGTAACGGGTATGTCATTTTTTTCTTTGAATATGCTCAGGTTAGCTGACATTTGTCTGAAAATTTATCCCTTGTAAATTTTATATTTGCGTCATCAAATAATGATGGTGTTATGGATGTCTTCTTTGTAAATAAATGCAGCGATATCCTGACCTTATTCTTTTGCCATGTTATATATGTAAGAAAGGATCATGTGATATGAAATTACGCAAACTGCTTAGGGTGCTGCACCGCGATATGGGATATTTCATTGTGGGGATGACAATCGTGTATGCATTATCCGGCATTTACCTCAATCACAGGCATGATTTCAATCCCGACTACAGGATTATTTTTGAAGAGTTTGAAGTACTTCCCGGAACCGCTGAAGATTTTACTGCCGATAAAGTGAAGGAAGCTCTTTCTGAACTGGAGCAAAAGGTAGAATACAGGAAGCACTACATTACGAACCAGGGCAACATTAAGGTTTTTATTGAAAACGGAGAGGTTACCATCGATCCTGATACGGGTGCCGGAGCTATGCATTATCTTAAGCGGCGTCCTGTCATTTTTGAAATGAATAAACTTCATAAGGCTTCTTTGGGCAGCCTGTGGAAATGGGTAAGCGATCTGATGGCTATCATTCTTATTTTTGTTGCAGTTTCAGGTTTATTTCTCCTCAAAGGTAAAAGAGGTTTGGGCCGATGGGGTTGGTGGTTCGTAACTGCCGGAATAATAGTACCTTTATTGTTTGCAATCTTGTATATTTGAATGTAAATAATCAAAAAAATTGAAATCATGAAAAGAATGGCCTTACTAACTCTTGCGGTATTGTTTATTTTAAGTTGTGGAAATCAAAAAAATAAAGGTGTCAACAGCCCCGGTCATGATGAAAAGGAATCAATAGTTTATTCTGTGGATGAGCTTTATGAACATGCAGAAGAACTAGCCGGTCAGGAGGTTACTGTAAAAGGCACTGTCATGCATGTATGCAAGCAGGGTGGGGGCCGCTGCTTTCTGATGGGCAGCAATGAAGATTTTAATATCCGCATTGAAGCAGGAGAGAAAATTGGGGCCTTTAAACAGGAGCAGATGGGCAGTGATCTTACCATTACAGGTATTTTCAAGGAAGTAAAAACAGAAGCCGATGCCCATAATCCGGAACTTGAACATGGTGATGCTGATCATGAGCATGATGAAGATGCAGATGAGGCTCATAACATTATTGTTGCAGCCCAGGAGAAAGTGGATGTTGTTTATTTTATGGAAGGTATACGGATTGATAAAGAAGAAATCTGATCCGTTTTTCCCGCAGATATTCAGGTTTAACAGAACCTGACCTTTCATAAATCATTTTGAGGGATATTTGTTTCCTTTTTTCAACTATATAATTTATAAACAATGCTGTTTGTTGCGGCCACAGGGTATTTACATTTTAGGTAAAGCCAGAGGCGCGAACAATAAAAATTTGATGACTTCTTTTACCACAAAATGAATATATTCTACATGATTATTTCTGCTTTGCAGAAATTACTCAGCATCAGGTACGAAATCCAGTGAAATGGAATTAACACAATGCCGTGTATTTTTAGATGTAAATCTTTCACCAGTGAATACATGTCCCAGGTGACCTCCGCAATTGCTGCAGGTAATTTCGGTACGACGCCCATCTGCATCAACGGTTTTATGCACTGCCCCTTCTATTTCATCATCAAAACTGGGCCAGCCACAGTCCGATTCAAACTTGTCGGATGATCTGAACAATGGAGCTTCACACCGTTTACATATGTACGTACCTTTTTCTTTATGATCGTTAAATTTTCCTGTAAACGGACGTTCAGTGCCTTTATGTACAATTACATACTCTTCAAACTCTGTTAATGACTTATAATTTTTCATCTGATTTTCCTCCTTTTGAAGAAGCGTTATCCTGACGTGCGCCGGTTGTTTTGCATTGTCCTGATCTGTTGACTGGGCGCAGGCAAAAATCACGGCTGCTAAAAATAATATAGTAATTATTGCTTTCATTCCAAAGTAAATACAAATATAGAGCCGTGTTGGTTTAAATCAGGACGGGTTTACACAAAATAAATAATGCATATTATTGAATGGTGAGATTTTTTGTAACTGGCCGGAGATTGAATGAATTTGATTTTGTATGGATTTCGCAAATTATAACTAAAACCCTCTTTCTAACAAGGCTTTTTAACGGCCAGAATGATTTATTTTGGACAACAGGAGATAATGATTACTGTCATACAAAGGAGAACCAACTTTTAATGTTAATTGCAAATTTGTTGAAAGGTCCAAATTTTAATTTATATTTGAATGATTTTAATCCGCAGTTTTAAGTGAGAAAGACAGACAGGTTGATAATAGCGAAATTAAAATAAAACGGCCATAAATCAATATATCTCAAAAATGAAAAAGTACAATGTCATGATGGTGGATGATGATACTTTCACCAATGAACTGGCAAGTATGGTAATCAGATGGACACCATATGCTGAATTTTTTCAGGTTAAAGAGCATGCTGATGAGGCACTTGAAGTGCTTAAGAAGAAATATAATGCTGATTCAAAAGATTTTCCTGATTATATACTGCTTGATCTAAAAATGCCGGAGATACATGGATTTGATTTTATAAAAGAATTCGAAGCCAGTTTTCCGAAAAAAAAGGATAAAACATTTTTTATTGTTACAACAAGTTCAATCCTAAAAAAAGATCGCAATAAAGCATTGAGTTTCGAAAGTGTTATAGATTATATTGTAAAACCAATTCCTGGAGACTATATTGAAAACCTGATTACCAATGGTTTTCAGAAGAAAGAAACCTTCATAAATAATTTGAATTTTTGAACGAAAGGTAGATTTGTGATTGCCTGATTATAATTTTTTTTATTTATTTATGCTGTGCCGGGGATCTTTATGTATTTCTTTAAATAATTAAAATATATTTCGATAGCATTCAAAACTGTAAAGTTTCAACTAATCATTTGAATGAAAAGCAGTAATAACAAAACTATTCTTGTAAGGAAAGCTTCAGGTGAGGAAGAACCATTTTCAGCAGAAAAACTTAAAAGTTCACTCAGGAATGCCGGTGCGGATGAGGATGTTGTTGACGAAGTGACAATGGATATCATGCAGTGGATTTATGAAGGTGTAACAACGACCAAAATTTACGCCCGTGCTTTTTCCGTTCTTCAGCAGAAAAAAAATCATCTCGCTGCCAAATATAAGCTTAAGAAAGCTATTCTGGAACTTGGTCCTACAGGCTACCCTTTTGAACATTTTGTAGGTAAGATATTTGAATATAAAGGTTATTCTACATTGGTAGGTCAGATTATAAAAGGACATTGTGTTTCGCATGAAGTAGATGTAATTGCAACCAGCGGAAACGAACAACACCTTATTGAATGCAAATACAGTCAAAGTCCGGGTAAAACTGTCAGTGTTCAGGTTCCACTTTACGTCAGGTCAAGAGTAAATGATATTATAATAAAACAACAGGAATCAGGACTGTACCAGGGATTCACCTTCTTCGGCTGGGTGGTTACCAATACCCGTTTTACGACCGATGCCAGCGATTATGGAAATTGCTGCGGACTGCGTCTTCTGAGCTGGGATTATCCGGCCGGGAATGGACTTAAGGATATTATTGACCGTGAAAAAATTTTTCCTGTCACCGTTTTAAACCAATTGAGCAACATCAGAAAAAAGATGTTGCTAGAAAAAGATATAGTAATCTGCCGTCAGTTAATAGAAAAACCTGAAGTTCTGGAATACCTTCAGCTGACAAATAAAGAACATAAAGCCCTGATGAATGAACTTGAGGCAATTTTATGAGCAGAATCTTGTAAATTTCAATAAACTTTTATATCTTATGTCCAGTTAAACCAGGCCAAAATACATTGCCATGACATACGAAAACAACCCACAACTGCAACTGGCATTTGATTACATACAATATACAAATCAGCATGTTTTTCTTACAGGAAAGGCAGGAACCGGGAAAACCACCTTTTTACGTAATTTAAAAAAGGTTTCACCAAAAAGGATGATCATAGTAGCACCTACTGGTGTGGCTGCTATCAATGCAGGAGGAGTAACTATACACTCCTTTTTCCAGCTGCCATTCGGTCCCCAGGTTCCACAGGGCTCATCAGAAAATTTTCATCATCAGGAGTCCGGTACCGGCTCAGCAGGCCGGATCAACCGTTTTAGCGGCATCAAAATTAAAATTATCCGTAGTCTTGACCTGCTTGTCATCGATGAAATCAGTATGGTTCGTGCCGATGTACTGGATGCCATTGATGCAACTTTACGCCGCTTCAAGAACCGCTTCCAGCCGTTTGGAGGTGTTCAGTTGCTCATGATCGGCGACCTGCAGCAACTGGCCCCTGTTATCAAAGATGAGGAGTGGCGTATACTAAAAAAGTTTTATGATACAGGATTTTTCTTCAGTAGTCATGTATTAAGAAAGTCCGAATTTGTGGGCATTGAACTGAAGCATATATACCGTCAGAAGGAACAGGAATTCATTGAATTGCTGAATAAAGTACGTGATAATAAACTGGAGGCATCCGACCTGCAGTTGCTGAACAGCAGGTTTATTCCCAAATTTTCTCCATCTCAGGAGGAAGGTTACATCACCCTTACCACCCATAATTACCAGGCAAAAAATATCAATGAAGGACAACTTTTAAATCTGAAAGGAAAGTTATTCAGATTCACATGCAAGGTGGAGGATGAATTCCCGGAGTTTGCTTATCCTGCCGATGAAATACTTGAAATAAAAGTAGGTGCGCAGGTTATGTTTATCAAAAACGACCCATCGCAGGAAAAGAAATTTTACAATGGAAAAATAGGAAAGGTTTCAAAAATCCTGGATGACCAGATTGAAGTACTATGTCCGGAGGAAAATGAGGCAATTGAGGTTGAACCTGTAACATGGGAAAATACCCGGTATACCCTGAATGAAGGAACGGGGGAGATTGAAGAGGAAGTTATAGGAACGTTTACCCAATACCCGCTCAAGCTTGCCTGGGCAATTACCATACATAAAAGTCAAGGCCTCACTTTTGAAAAAGCGGTTATCGATGCAAGACAATCTTTTGCCCATGGACAAGTGTATGTTGCCCTGAGCCGTTGTAAAAGTCTTGAAGGGCTGGTGCTGAGCACACCTCTCAATACACAAAGCGTAATCAGTGATGAAACGGTAATCGGGTTCACTTCCAAAGTTGAACAGAACCAACCTGATAATAATGTTTTATCATTGCACCGGAAGGCTTATGAATTACAATTGCTGGGGGAGCTTTTCAACTTCAGATCCATGCTCCAAACTATTTCTTACCTGCTGAAATATTGGGAAGAAAATTCTTCTTCTTTATTAGGAAATCTGCAAAAAGACTTAAGCATACTTTTAAAACCGTTTAAGGATGAACTGGTTGATGTTGCTGAAAAATTTAATCAGCAAATAGCAAAAATGACAGCAAATGAAAGCAGTTTTGAGAACAATACCTTGCTGCAGGAAAGAGTTCAAAAGGCAGCAAGTTACTTTCTTGGTAAACTTAGGGAACACTTGCCTGACACATTTGAGAACTTGTTTTTTGAATCAGATAATAAGGCTGTCCGGAAAAAGGTCACTGAAGTACTCCAGCGGCTTGAGACTGAATTGAAAATTAAAAAAGCCTGTCTTTTAACCTTGCAGGAGAAATTCACGATAAAAAATTATCTGGAGGCAAGGGCACTTGCTGCCATTGATGATTCCGGGGTAAAAATGTCTCAGCCAAAAGCAGGGGCTAAAGTAGCCAACCCTGATTTTTATATGTTGTTAAAACAATGGCGAAAACAAAAAGCTCTGGAATCAGGAACAAATGAAATTCAGGTTCTCCATCAGAAGATTATGGTTGAAATTTCAGCAAAACTACCGGCCGGTGTTGCTCAGCTAAAAGCTATCAAAGGTATGGGCGGCAAAAAACTAAAGCTTTTCGGTGGGGAACTCCTGGCGCTTATTCTTGATTATCGCAGGGATAAAGGTATGGAAATTCCTGTGAATGCGCATAAGGAAGTGGAACTTGCAAGTCTTGATACAAAAGAAATTAGTTTGACTCTTTTCAAACAGGGTCTGAAACCAGAAGAGATTGCAAGAGAAAGGGGAATGGCAGCCTCAACCATTCAAGGTCATCTTGCCCATTTTGTGACCCTTGGGATGTTGGATATTTTTGATGTAGTAGATCGTAAAAAGTACGACATCATCATGAAGCAGCTGATTGCCAGAAAGCCGGAAGAAACTTTCGGAGAATTAAGGCAGAAACTGGGACAGGACTTTTCCTACACCGAGATTAAGCTGGTTATGGATAAATTACCTTAATGAAAACGATTTTAATGGTTTCCCAGGCTGAAGAAACCTTTCTTCTGATTTTTGTTAGCAATTGATGCTACCATCTCCGGCCTGAAATTACCTTTTATATGGATCAGTGCATTGTCGTTGCCGCCAACCAGGATGATCATTTCATGTATTACTTCATCATCTGCCTTTCCGAAAATGGTTACCTGTTCTCCGTCTTCCCTCACTGCCATCAGCTCTTCAAGTTCCGTATTTTCACTTATATTTTTGTAGAACTCCTTGTGCAGGTTTACCCGGGCATTCAGATCATCATCTTCAATAGTAAGTATCCTGACTTTATGAATGCTTTGCAGCAATTCGCGTTCTTCATTTTCCATATCACCCATACGGGATGCCAACCTGATTACCCATCCAGGGATAGTCATGCTGGTCACGCCTTCATGGTGCCTGTATTTCGTATAGGCTTTGGTAACTTCCCGGTCATAATCACAGGAGGTCAGAATCAGGAAAAGGAATACCGGGAACAACATTATTTTTTTCATGGCAATCTGTTTTAATTTCTGTTATGACGGACAAAACATAAAAACCTTACCTCTAAAATAAATTATGTCAATATTATAATCTAATTTTTTAGGCAAACATTAATAAGCAAAAGACAAAATGTTTGACTGCCTGTGATTAATTCAGTAACCCAGATTTTTGCCCTTTTCCAAAGCAGGAACTCCTTTTTCCATCCATAGAGGCATTGGCTGGCCTTTGAGATAATGATCAAAGAAATGGGACATGCGTTTGCTCAGGTCGATCCTGTTGGCCCAACTGGATGATTCGAGATTATGAGGCTGATGATTGTAATTCAAAAGCCATACCGGTTTATTTAGCCTTCGTAGTGCCACAAAAAATTCTATCCCCTGTGACCAAGGTACCGCTCCATCGGCATCATTATGCATCATCAGCAGCGGGGTATTCACTTTCGGAGCCATAAAAAGAGGTGAGTTTTCTATATACTGCAGGGGCATTTCCCAAAGCGATCCGCCAATCCGGCTTTGCTGTCTTTCATACTGAAACATGCGTACCATTCCGGTCTGCCATCTGATCCCGCCATAGGCGCTTGTCATATTGCTGACAGGAGCACCCGCCATAGCTGCAGCAAAAAGATCAGTTTGGGTTATAAGATAGGCAATCTGATAGCCACCCCAGCTATGACCCTGCAGCCCGAGTTTCTTTTCATCAATATATGGAAAAGTGTTTAAAAGATAGTGGGTCCCGCTGACTACGGAATTGTATGCACTCTGCCCCGGATACCCATTTCTGTAGGTAATATCAGGTACAAAAACAATATACCCGTTGCTGGTATAGTAAGTCCTGTCAAGAGTTGACCGGCTTGGTGCCGGTTGATGATGCCTGTGAAGATTTTCTGAGTTCTTTTCGTAAAAATATACAATCATAGGATACTTCTTGTCTGGCGCCATATTATCAGGGAAGTAAAGAAGCCCCTTTAATTTTTCGCCTGAAAAAGAAGTCCATTCAACCAACTGAACGTTTGGCCATACATATTCTTCCTGTTGCGGATTGGCGTACGATATTCTTTCAGCGTGAGAGAAATCTGAATTGCTGTACCACAGATCCGGAAAATCACGAACATTCTCACGTGTCCAGATGAGCTTTTCAGCAGCTTTTGCCTTTCTTACACCACTGAAATGAGATTGTTGTATCAACAGTAATTCAGGCTCTGATATCTGTCCGAAATTAAAACTGTAAAACCCATCTGACATCGTATTTTCATTAAATGCATTCAGCAGTACAGGCTGGTCATGTGGGATGTAGTCCAGATCGTAATCAAGTTGCAGGTATCTGAACCTGGTCTGGGTTCGTCTTCCCAAACCTTTTGTTATACAGACCGGTACCCTTTCACCTGAGGGATCTAACCTCCATATATCAAAACGGTCGTATATATAAATAAACCTGTCGTCTTCACTCCACCCTGCAATTCCATATGGAGAGGGATCAGTAGGTCTGTCATCATCTTCATCGAAAAAATTTACCGGAAGAATTCCAGTCAGGGGCACAGCCTCAAGTTTATTGATATCAGTAGAACGGGCATAAAAATTCCCCTCTTCATAATTATACCAGATGACAAATCTGCCACCTGGAGAAATTCTGACATAGGGCTGGCAGTCGACAATCTCCCTTTTAATTCCCGAATTCACATCAACCAGATAGTAGTCACGTGAATATTTTCCTGTCCACCCGGTTTCCCTGAGGTAGGGCTCTTCATTATATCCAAGGGCTATATTCCCATTGCCTTTCTGGCCTGGTGCCACATTTTTCAGGGTGGGATCAGCCAATTGTACAAATCTGCTTAAATCGAGATGATAAACGGCCAGATAAGTACGTTTTCTTTCCCTTTCAAGTTCCACAAGCTGTTGCGATTGCAGTTTATCATCATTCCAGCTCCAAATGTCGAGCAGAGGTTTTTCCTCATCCTTCAGTGAATCTTTTTCTTCCACACGCGGACTTTCTGATGTACCGAAGTAAAGTCTGGTTCCGTTTTTAGAAAAATAGACAATTCCGTTTTTGCTTGGGGACCAACCCACAGGTATTCCCGGAGTATAACTGTCAATCTTTTTCTCAGCTGTTTGACCCGGACCTCCAATGTACATGGAATAGATTTTTTCCTTGATTGTATCAGTTGTAAACAGAAACGCATACTTCTCACCGTTATCATCAATTACTAACCGCTCCATCCATCCTTTCTCTGAAAATAACTGAGTCTTTGTTCCTGTTGAGGGATAAAAAGTTTGCAATGATGTAAATGTTCCTTCTTTTTCTTCCTTTTCATATTTCAGAAACAATACATTCCCGGTTTTTGCATAAATCCATTCTTTAACATCCTTAAAAACAAGCGTATCGGCTGTTTCTACATTGAAAAGCACAAGGTCGTTATTCTTACTTGTTTTTGCCTTTTTCTCTCCCTCCTGGATGGAAGTATCCTGCTTTTCTTCCATTGATTGAGTGAAAGCGATCCAACGGGCATTCTCCTCAGGAATCCTGAAGTAACCGAGTCGTGGGAACTTATGGAGCCTGTCTACTGGTGAAAATATACGTACCGCCAGACTGTCTTGTGGAAATTTATTCCTGGAAACTTTTTTTGCACGGGCATCACGAACAGTTTTCTCAGGCTGTTTTATCCCAAAAACAAGAAAATTACTTTCAGGACTAAATTCAGCTTTATATCCTCGTGGGAAGGTTTCTTTAATCCTGTCCTTTTTTAAAACAAGGATCCCGTCGCCTCTCTGCGGGTTTTGTTCAAAAGCTACATACCTGCCGTCAGCTGACAGGATTGTATTCGACAATGAGTTCCATGATTTATAATCTTCAATAGACAGGGGCTTTTTTGCAGGGATCTGCCCAAAAGTTTCAAGGAAAATTATTACAGCAATAAACAATGTTAAAATCTTCATCACAAACATCCTCTTCAGTGGTTTACATTCCGGCTTATTGAAAGTTCAAATATAAAATAAATCATGAAAGCTGCAACAGGTTTGGTATTTATAAACATTAAAAACTACGGTAATTCATCACCGTTCGAAAATCGGAAGGTGCCGGTGACACGATTTCTATTACCTTATTATTGTGCGGATGGGTCAATCGCAAAGCTGAAGAATGGAGCAATAGCCTGTTGATTCCGGTGACTTCATTTATGATCCTGTTCAGGTTAAAATTGCCATGATATGTATCTCCGATTATATCAAAACGGTTTTGTGCAAAATGCTGCCGGATCTGATGCCACCGGCCGGTTTCAGGAATGATATCCACCATGCTGAGTATAACTTTATCATTTTCTTTATTCATTATGTCCAGTTCCACAGTTTCAATGGTTTTATAGCGGGTAACTGCCGGTTTCCGGTGTTTTGCACCCTTTTTTACCCTGACTTCATTATTGAAAATACCTTCACCTGGATTACCCTGTACTACTGCAACATATTTTTTGGACACCTCCTTGTTTTCAAATTGTACAGTTAGCTGATGTGCCATTTCCGAAGTAAACGCAAGTATGATTACACCCGATGTTCTTGCATCAAGCCTGTGGACATTAAATATACGATGGCCGGTTATTTCCCCCACCAGCTTGGTCAGATAAGGAGCGTCATGAGGCATGAAATCATTTTTATGAACTGCCAGTCCTGCTGGTTTATCAACTACAATTAAAAATTCATCCATGTATAAAACTGCAATTTCATATTCTATTTTCATTTGCCGGAAAAGTTAAAGTTTTGCGGTGATATTTTATCTTTGTTAAAATAATCAAACAGATGATGTCTCAGGATTTTAAAATTTTTGCCTCCTTGCTCATCTGCCTGGCACTTCAACTGGCCTGCAGCCAAAAACTTTCTCCTGATTACACATTTATCAGCAATTATCATGATGGCAGGTTTCATGAGGCACGGCATCAGATAGAACAATATATCCAAAATAATCCTGATGAAGAACTTCCTGAAATTTATGAAATTATTCTGGCAAAAATGGACAGGGTTTTACTGGATTTTTCGAAAAATGAGACAGATATCAAATGTGAATTGCAGAGGTGGTTTCCCGGTTTGGAAGAAGAATTGCTTAAGCTATGGGAAGAATCGGGAAAACTTGAAATGAAAATGATTGATGGGGAGAAAAGATACTTCAGGAATGCAGTTGCTAATCTGTTCCGTATCGATTCTATGGCGATGGAGGCAAAAGCTGAAAAGGAAGGTGCCGTTCCAGACCCTCTTGGTGAATTCTGCCTGAAGCATACAACAGATGTTTACAATAAAATCTCATCAGGACTGGCTATCGATGATCTCACCCGGAAGTTCCAGGTTGAATTTACAATCACCTTACCCGCCGGAGTTGTACCTGCCGGGGAAATCATCAGATGCTGGTTGCCATACCCGAGAGAATCGCTTCCACGTCAGAGAAATGTGGAACTGCTGTCGGTTAATTCAGAAAACTACATTCTTTCCGGTAATAATTCGCTGCAAAGAAGCCTCTATATCGAAAAAGAATCAATCGCCGGACAGGATGCCATCTTTTCATACAAGGCAACATTCGAAACTTCCCCTCAATGGATAGATATCGGATCAGATAAAATCAAACCATATGATACTTCATCAGAATTATTCAGGACTTACACCTCACAGCGCCCTCCCCACATTTTTTTTTCTGATGAAATCAAAAAACTTGCACATGAAATAACATACGGGATGCAGGATCCTGCAGCCAAAGTAAATGCCATTTATTACTGGATAAATCAAAATATACCATGGGCTTCTGCTCTTGAATACAGCATCATGGATAATATTTCTGAGTATGTGCTGAGAAACCGTCGTGGCGACTGTGGCATGCAAACCCTGCTTTTTTTGACATTGGCCCGACACAGCGGTATCCCCTGTAAATGGCAGAGTGGCTGGATGCTGCACCCGGGGGAGGTGAACCTGCATGATTGGGCTGAGGTTTATTATGAAGGTATTGGCTGGGTACCGCTCGACCAGTCATTCGGGCTCCAGGATTCAGATAATGAGCATGTGAAGAATTTTTATGTATCGGGTATTGATGCATGGAGGATGATTGTTAATGATGAATATAGCAGTGAATTTATACCTGCCAAAACATTTTACCGCAGCGAACCAGTCGACTTTCAGCGTGGGGAGGTGGAATGGAAGGGTGGAAATCTATACTTCAACAAATGGAAATACAATATGAGAGTAGTTCAGTTGCTACCATGAAATATTTGTTTTACATATTTACCACAATACTTTTAATTTCCTGCAGTGACGGAAAATTGCAGCAGGCACAGGCTGTAGCTGATAAATTTGGAACTGAAAATTTTCCCGACAGGCGTGAATCTGTTTTTGAAGCAGAGATTGTAAAGCAGAACAGTAGACTTGTATTACGTGGTGAAACAACAAACAGCGAAATGAAAGATAAGCTGTTGGCTGAATTGGAACCATTCAATGTCACAGATGAAATGATTTTACTTCCCGATACATCAGCAGCTGCAAATCCATTTGGTTTGGTAAATCTTTCTGCCGCCAATCTCAGACAATTTCCAGACCATTCGTCAGAACTGGTTACACAGGCCCTTGCAGGAACACCTTTACGAATCCTGCGCAAAGAAAATGGATGGTACAGGGTGCAGACACCCGACCGGTATATCGCATGGGTTGATGCAGGTGGTATCCATCCCGTTACCAATGCAGAACTGGATAATTGGAAACAGGCAGAACGAATTATATTTACAGGTCACTTTACCATAGTTTATGATATGGAAGATTATAAAAGTCCTATTGCCGATATTACAATGGGGGGTATACTTGAACTGGTTGGAAAAAAGGAAAATTCCATGATGGTCAGGCTTCCCGACGGAAGGATTGGTTATACAGCCAGCGAGAACTGGCAAAGCTTTTCCAGTTATACGGATAATGAGCCTTTAGAATCCGAGTTGCTCATCAATCTGGCTCTGTTACTTAAAGGGAGGCCATATCTTTGGGGGGGAACATCGGCTGTTGCCATGGACTGCAGCGGCTTTACCAAGATGGTTTACTTTATGCACGGCCTGATAATTGCCCGTGATGCTTCGCTGCAGATAATGCATGGTAAAAATGTGGAACCCGGTGATTCATATGAGCTGCTTCAACCGGGCGATTTAATTTTCTTCGGAAGAGCAGGTATTGAAGGTCAGCCAGAAAGAATCACGCATGTAGGCATCTCATTGGGTAATAAGAATTACATCCATGCTTCAGGGATGGTTACCGTCAACAGTTTTAATCAGGAAAGTGAAATTTATTCGGAATACCGAAAAAACACCTTCATCAGGGCCCGCCGGATCATTGGCACTGAAGGGAGCCAGGGTACTGTTTGGGTTAAAGAACATCCATGGTATAGATGATCAAATGACACTAGTTTACATGAAGAAACAAGAACAGAAGGTTTGTAAAGAATGAAAAACCGAAGGAGAGAATTTATCAAATCTACAGCATTTATTACCGCGGGAAGCTTTATGATCCCCCGCATAACTTATTCGAATATGAAAGGAGCATTACCTTCAAAAGGCTTAAAACTAACTTTTGAACCATACGAATTGCAACTGAAGCATGTATTTTCCGTGGCAGGCAGTTCCCGGACAACAACTGCTGTTATGCTGACCAGAATTGAATGTGATGGTTTAACAGGCTACGGAGAGGCATCGATGCCTCCATATCTTGGCGAATCACAAAAAACAGCTTCCCAATTTTTAAGCACTCTTAATCTTCGACAGTTTAATGATCCGTTCCGCCTGGATGAAATACTGGAATATGTGGATGAGGCTGCACCTGGGAATACTGCTGCCAAAGCATCTGTTGATATTGCACTCCACGATCTGACAGGAAAAATGATGAGGCAGCCATGGTACAAAATATGGGGGTTTTCAGCTGAAAACACACCATATACCTCATTTACAATTGGAATTGACAAGCCCGATGTTGTAAGGCAGAAAGTGCTGGAAGCCGCTCCCTACAAGATACTAAAAGTTAAACTTGGTGGGTCCAATGACAAGGAAATGGTTGAAACCATCAGATCAGCCACAGATAAACCCCTGTGCGCAGATGTCAACCAGGGTTGGAAAAACAGGGAAGAAGCACTTGAGATGATTTACTGGATGGATGAAAAAGGGGTTGTATTTGTAGAGCAACCTATGCCAAAAGATCAGATTGATGACCATGCATGGCTGACAGAAAGGTCACCCCTGCCCATAATTGGCGATGAAGCTGTCCAGCGGTTGCCCGATGTACAAAAAGCTGCAGGAATCTATTCAGGTATTAACGTCAAACTGATGAAATGCACGGGTATGCGGGAAGCACATAAAATGATACAACTTGGAAATTCCCTGGGATTAAAGATCATGATAGGGTGCATGACGGAAACCTCATGTGCCATATCAGCCGCAGCCCAGCTTTCACCAAAGGCACTGTGGGCCGATCTGGATGGGAACCTGCTTATTTCAAACGATCCTTACCAGGGAGTAACCATTCAGGATGGGAGGATAAACCTGAAGGATTATCCGGGCATAGGTATAAAGCATACTGCAGAAGGGTAGGGCAGTGCTGAAAGAGCAGAGAGAAATTGGTTCAGATTATGGGTGCATACATCAGTTCCATGGGCAAAAGTATTTATATGGATATGATCTGGCTGATTCCTATCCAGCTTGATTCAATTTCATCATGCCGGGAATAGGCTTCTTCCAAGGGTATATGAACAGTTTTACGTTGAACCATTCCAACCATTACCCCATGCTTACCTTCCAGTAGTGAATTCACACATTCATGTCCAAGGACACTGGCTAAAACACGGTCGTTACATGTTGGCGAACCACCACGCTGCACATGCCCCAGGGTTGTTACCCTGGTTTCGTAGTCGGGCAGTTTTTTCTTTACTTTTTCAGCAATTTCTGCTGCTCCGCCTTCCTGATCACCTTCAGCTACTATAATAATTCCGGATGTTTTGTTTTTTCTTCTTTCGCTGCTGAGGTAATTGCATAATTGCTCAATGCTGGTATAAGTTTCAGGCAGCAAGGCAGCCTCTGCACCTGTGGCAATGGCAGTATGTAGTGCGATAAAGCCAGAATGCCGTCCCATGACTTCAACGAAAAATACCATGTTGTGCGAGTCGGCTGTATCTCTTATTTTGTCGATTGCCGTTACTGCTGTATTGAGAGCAGTATCAAAACCTATAGTATAGTCTGTGCCAAATATATCATTATCAATAGTGCAGGGAGCACCTACAACAGGAAACCCAGACTCTTTCCACAGAAGGTCAGCTCCTCTGAAAGATCCGTCACCGCCAAGTACTACAAGGCCGTCGATTTGATTATTAAGCATATTCCTGACAGCAAGTTGCCTGGCTTCTTTCTGATGAAATTCCGGGCAACGGGATGATTTTAACATGGTGCCACCCCTTGATATAATTTTTGATACGGAATGCGACTGCAATTCATGAAAGTCGCTTATCAGAAGGCCCGAGAAGCCGTTCATTACACCAGTAACTTTGATATTTTTATAAATAGCACTCCTGGTTACTGCTCTGATGGCAGCATTCATTCCTGGCGCGTCTCCGCCCGATGTAAGCACTGCAAGGTGCCTTATATTTTTATTTGCTGTATTCATAAGATTGTTTTCTTTAGTAGAAAAATGAACTAATAAAAGATAACCTGCCGGATCACGTTACCTAATGTAATACTATTTTACCGTTTTTTATTTCTCACAAAAATCAATTTGAATTTCCCTTGTTTGCCTTCGCGTTGATCGATTTCAAATTTTCCTAAGGAATCAATGAGCGGAGTGAGTTTTTCAAACCCATAATTTCTTGAGTCGAAATTAGGTTGTTTTTTTTGCAATAAACTGCCAACATCCCCCAAAAATGCCCAGCCGTCGTCATCAGCCAGATCGGATATGGTGGATGCAATTAATTTTACCACTTTCGGTGTGATCTTATCAAACTGTGTTTTCTTTTCAGGTTTATCGGGGATGGAACTCGTTTCGCTTTCTTTTGCCCTGTTTTGAAGAATTTCTACATATATAAATTTATCACAGGCAACAATAAAGGGTTCGGGAGTTTTCTTTTCCCCTATGCCATATACTTTCATCCCTGCTTCCCTTAAACGAGTAGCAAGTCTTGTAAAATCGCTGTCGGAAGAAACAAGGCAAAAACCATTCACTTTTTCGCTGTATAAAATGTCCATGGCATCAATAATCATAGCTGAATCGGTAGCATTTTTACCTGAGGTATAACTGTATTGCTGAATGGGTGTGATGGCATTTTCAAGAAGCAGGTTTTTCCATTTTCCCAGGAAAGGCTTGGTCCAGTCGCCATAAATGCGTTTGATGGTAGGATTTCCATACTTTGCAATTTCTTCCATCATTTCTTTTACATATGCTGAAGGTATATTGTCGCCATCGATGAGTACCGCCAGTTTAGAGTCATTTTCCATACACTTTGTTTTTTTTATAGCTGAATTCTGCAGCAATACAGCATGAAAGTTAGTAAAAACTGTTGCTGCTGTTCACGAAACTTACGGATTAATTAATAATCAGGTTTTGTTTTCGGTTAAATTATATCCTGACGATACATGAATCAGGAAGCCAACCTACATTTCCATCAGAAAGTTTTATCTCTTTCCAGGTATTTACACTATCTGAAACTTCAACCTTAACCCCTTCGTAAAGCAGGAATAAATCTGTACTATTTTGAGCCGGTGCGCTTTTTATTGTAACTCGAGGGCAAAATACGATGGCATGATTTCTTTGATTTATTTTTTTCTTTTGACTTGCTGCAAAAGAAAATGTAAAAGCCGAAACGACTACTGCAAAAATGCCGAACCAGAATGATAGCTGTTTGATGCCGGAACTGCGTCCAAATATAAATAACCCCAGAAGGGTAAGGAATAACATGAATGATCCGATGCTGATTGCTGCCCAAGTATCGGTAGGATACAGGTTTATAATATTATTCTTCCAGCGAATAAAAAAAGGTAAGGGTAGGGCATCAATTTCGGTAACAACAAACTGGTTTGCGAGGCGAAGGTTGAACTCGATATCATCATCATTAGGCGAAAGTAAACTGGCACGTTCATAATATAATATGGCATTATTAATATCGCCGGCTTTATAATAGGCATTCCCAAGGTTAAAATAAAGTCTTGCAGATTCCTGGCCTGTCTTCCTGATTTGTTCATATGCCGATATAGCCTCCTGGTAATTTTCAGTAGTGTAGTAGGCATTGGCTCTTTCCCAAAGAACCTGAATTGTATCCTGAGACTTAGCATTTGATGAGAATACAAGAATTAATGCCAAAAGCGAACCTTTTAATGTATTGAAGATAATGTGGTTATTCATGAGCTTAATCCGTTTATTCTATCAATTTCTTTATATGCAGCATTATTATTGCACCTGTTTTTTAATTTTTTTGTCGAGCCGGCTCATCACAGAAACTGCTTTTTTATAGAGCTCCTCCCTGGCCTCGGAGCCGCCTGCAGGTGCGTATCTTGCAAATTCACATGTATCAATAATAGTGGTGAGTTCATCAATAAGCTCATTATCCACTTTCCTTTCCTGCAGGTTAATGATGGTACTTTCACGATTTAGTTTAGCAACAGGAATACCTAGTTTATCGCTCAGGTAGCCCCAGAATGCTTTAAGAATTGCTTCATAAAAAGCTTCATTCCTGTTATTTTTCATATGCAATGATGCTTCCCTAAGCCTTTTAAGTGCCACACGATTGGCTTTCCTGTTTCTAAGAAGAGCAGCGTTAGCATTTTCACGGGCTTTTTTCCTGTAGATGACAATCAATGCAAGGAAAAGTAAGGTACTTCCACCATACAACGAATAAAAAGCTGTTGTTCCAAAAAATGTAGTCCCCTGCATTCTCAACATTGGATTACTTTGGCGGATGAATCGTATATCCTGTCCCAGCAACTGAAGATTTTCCCTTTGCCGGGGATTGATAACAGTAGCTGATTGTGATCCTGTACCTTTTTCTACATAGAGCGTATAGGGTTCAGTTGAACGGGTAATATATGTGCCGGTTTCAGGATTAAAAAAGGTAAATGGAACTGCAGGAATAGCATAATTACCTTCAAACCTTGGTTGAAAAAGGTATTCTATCGTTTTGCTGCCTGTGACTCCACTATTGGTTGTTTTAATATTCTCATTTGACTGTGGATCATACACTTCAAAATCAGCAGGAAGCTGTAGTTCAGGATTTCTGATCAGCCGAAGATTTCCTGTTCCGCTTATGGTAATTTTTAATGTTACGGCATCATTTGTAGTTACCTGATTCGAATTCAACTCAGATGTTATATCGAAATTACCCACACCGCCATAAAAATGATCGGGCTGAGGTGGTAAATCTTTAACTTTTACGTTAACAGGTTTGCTTGTAATATTTGACCTGACAGTCTGAATGCCGCTAAAGAAATCATCGAAGAAGCTTCTGGGCCTGACTCTCTGTTGCACTAATAGCGACATGTTGAATGGATTTATCGTGAGGGTTCCGTTTTGCTGGGGAATGAGTACAGTTTTTTTCAATATACCCACCTGGTAGATCCTGTCGTTAAATACTTCACGTGTAAAATTGATCTGCCTGGGAATTTCTATATCCTGTGTATAAAAACCTTCATAGGTCGGAAGATTTACTTCATCGAAACCTGAAATGGGTATATCGGGATCAGCATAAAGTTTTACTGTTGCAATCAGTTGTTCCCCTCTGAAAACATTTTGTTTGCTCAGTTCGACACGCAGGAAAAGGTTGTCACCTCCCAAATCCACCTGTTGCCTTCCCTGGGTGCTTTCGTTTCCCTGAGGCTGTTGCTGTTGTTGCTGTTGTTGTCGTGCCTGTGCAGTTACGACCTGAATTTTCAATGAGTTTGACTCAATGATTTTTCCTTCTGCTTCTATGGAAGCTGGCCGGATTTCAAATGTACCTTCTTTTTTTGCCCTTAATATATAGGTGAATGAAAATGTAACCTCTGTTGTAGTCTGTCCATTGATGGAGCTTATGCTTGTAGATTGCCCTGTACTTGGACCCATTAATATATCGAAGTTATCACCTAATCCTGGCGGAAGTTGAAGGTTTGATGCTTTTGTATTGATTGTAAAGGAAAGCCTGAATTGTTGTCCCATCTCCACTGCTCCCGGTGCTGACATAACTAATCGGGTTTGTTCTGCAGTTGCACTCATGGCAGCAGTTACAAGAGAAAAATATAGTATCAGTTTCTTAATCATCAGTTTTCTCATTTAATCTTTTACCACTCTTTCTCTGATCTTGTTGAACGGGTTTTTTCTGCCTGTTCTTTTTTTACCTTTTCCTGAATTTTCCTTTCATCATTTTGCAGTGCCTGCAAAAGTTGTTCTGCATCCTGTTTCGATATTTTTGTTTGTTGCTGTTGTTGCTGTTGTTGTTGATCCTGTTGTTGTTGCTGCTGGTCCTGATTTTGTTGCTGATCCTGTTTATTCTGGCTTTGCTGCTGATCCTGATTCTGCTGATCCTGATTTTGCTGCTGATTCTGATCTTGTTGCTGTTGCTGTTGTTCCTGTTCCTGTTGTTTTTTTAGCATCTGGGCATAAGCAAGATTATATTTGGTATCCAGATCATTAGGATTTCTGCGCAAGGCTTCCTTGTAAGATTCAATACTGTCATCAATACGCTGCTGCATCAACTGACTGTTACCTTTATTATGAAGGGCCCTTGCCTGTTCTTCCGGAGTTTCCAGTTTTTTGGCCAATTCCTCAAACTTCCTTTCTGCATCCTGGAACTGCATCTGTTTGTACAAGGCATCAGCAAGGTTAAAATCCCATTGTTCATTTTCTGGCCTTAGCTCCAGTGCTTTCATGTATTCTTTCTGTGCCTGACTGAAACGGGCAGTATCAAGCCGGGTAGTATCTTTTACAGCTTCCAGAAATATTTTATTACCTCTGCGTACAAATTTTCTTTCATTCTGAGCAAAGGCAGAGGTTGACGTAGCAATCATAAGAAACAAAACGATATACAGTCTCATAAATAATTTCATTTTTTAGGTGAAAACAAATTCACTTTCATTAAATACCTGTTCTTTCTTTCAAGTATGAAAAATTCAAGAAACAACAATAACAAACCTATGGCAAAAAAGTATTGAAACTGGTCATCGTATTCCGAATAAACCAGGGATTCAATTTCTTCCTTTTCCAATTTGTTGATCTCATCAAAAAGAACATTCAATCCTACCTGGGCATTATTTGCTCTGACGTATATCCCTTTCCCTGCCTCTGCAATCCGCTCGAGCATTGGTTCATCGAGCCGGGTTACAACTACATTCCCATTCCTGTCACGCATATAATCAGTCTGTCCTCCACGGGAAACCGGAATAGGTGAACCCTGAGGCAATCCCATGCCTATAGTATGGACTACGATTCCATTATTAACAGCCTCCTGTGCTGCTGTAACAGGATCATCCTCATGATTTTCGCCATCAGTTATAACAATGATTGCTTTATTAGCCAACCCTCCGGGCGTAAAAGACCTGATGGCAAGATTGATTGCTGCCCCTATGGCCGTTCCCTGCCGGGGAACAATGTCAACGGTTACAGCATCCAGAAATAACTTTGCAGAATTATAATCAGTTGTAATAGGCAGCTGCGTATATGCCTCGCCCGCAAATACAATTAATCCTATTTTATCGTCCCGGAGCCTGTCGACAAGCCTTGATATTGCTCTTTTTGACCGTTCCAGCCGGTTAGGCTGTATATCTTCTGCCATCATGCTGTTTGATACATCAAGAGCGATTATAATCTCCACTCCTTCGCGCTGAACTTTTTTAAGTTTTGAACCAAACTGTGGACGTGCAGCGCCAATGATAAAGAAGGCAAGTGCCAGCATTAAAATAAAAAACTTAAAAGCGGGTCTGGCGGAAGATGCAAATGGCATCAGTTCATTTAACAACTCACGGTTGCCAAACCGGCGCAGAGCACTTCTGCGGGAGATTCTTGACCAGAGAAATATCAGAATTAAAGTGGGAATGATTAACAGTCCCCATAAATATTCGATATGTGCAAATCTGAACATTTCCATCTTCTATAATTTAAGGTATAGTTCTGAAAATTGTAATCCTAAGCAGCAGGCCCGCCACAAGTAACAAAATTCCTGCCAGTGCAAATGGCAAGAATTCTTCTGCTCTTCGGCTGAATTCGCGTACTTCAATCTTTGATTTCTCCAGCATGTCTATTTCCCTGTAAATTTCTTCCAGTTTCGTATTGCCGGTAGCCCTGAAATATCTTCCTCCAGTTATATTTGAAATTTCCTGGAGCATCTTCTCATCAATTTTTACTTCAATATCCCGCAACTGGATTCCATATGGCGTCTGAACCGGGTAAGGGGCAGTTCCTACTGTACCCACACCAATTGTATATACCCTTATTCCAAAAGTACGTGCAATTTCAGCTGCTGTAAGGGGAGCAACCTCACCGGCATTATTTTCCCCGTCTGTAAGAAGGATAACTACCCTGCTGATGGCATCACTGTCTTTAAGCCGTGCAACAGCAGTTGCCAAACCATTACCGATAGCTGTTCCGTCTTCTATCATTCCTGTTTTTATATCTTTAAATAGGTTAAGTAGAACTGCCCTGTCGGTAGTAAGTGGAACCTGCGTAAATGCTTCACCGGCAAAGACGACAAGTCCCATGCGGTCATACTGCCGCCCTGAAATAAACTCCATGGCTACTTTTTTTGCAGCCTCCAGCCTGTCGGGAATAAAATCCTTAGCCAACATACTGGTTGAAACATCGAGCGATATAACGATATCAATTCCTTCAGTTGTCACATTTTCCCAATGGGTTGATGATTGAGGTCTGGCCAGAACAGCAGTAAAAGCAACAAATGCCAGGACCTCCAGCACCAATACAAGGTGCCGCAGGTATAGCCTCATTGTTTTGGGCGCCTTGAATACGGGTGCTGCAGATGATACCTGGATGCTGGCCGTGTTTTTTTTCTGCCTGAGTACATACCATACTACCATTGGTACTATAGCCAGCAGCAGGTAAAAATATTCCGGATTATTAAATATAACGCCTTCAAACATTCTCAATCAATCATTTAATTTCAACTTCTTCACCATTTTCATCCTTTTTGTTTTCAGGAACTCCTGGTTGTTTCTCAATCTTTGTTTCTTCAATAAAGAAATACGCGTTAACAAGGGTCAAATTATCATCGTCAGGTAAAGTCTGGTGTTTGGCAAATTTTACAAGGTCGGCTGTATTTAAAATCATGTGCAGGTTATTATATATTTTACCACTAAGTAGGTCCGGTTGAAGACGAAAACTCTCAAGCGTTTCATCTGAAGTTTGTTCCATAGCCGGAATTTCAAAGCGGTCTTCTATATATCGTCTCAGGGTTTCTGTAACCTCGCTGTAAAATTGTTTGGTCTTTCCCTGCTGCCATAATTTTTCCTTTTTAATGCGGTTGAGTTCTCGAATTGCAATAATATGTGCAGGTTCCTTAGGCTTTTTGGGAAGAACGAACAGCGGTTTGTTGTTCTTTCTCCTTCCGATTGCATAAAAGATGAAAAACAAAATGGCAGCAATAAGTATGATTCCCAGGATATATGGGGTCACTTCCTTCAGTGTCAAAGGAGCATCATAAGGCATTTTTATATCTGTGGGACCCCGTGTTGTATCTACAGGAAGACTATGTACATTTAAAGTCACACCATTCGTACGGACGGAATCAATCCTGTTGTCAAGGGTTATTTTAAACCAGAAAGGAGGAATATGGTAAGAACCACTGTCAAATGAAGTTATAAGGAATGACTGTATTTGCTTTTGATAGTTATCATCTTCGTTTTCGAAAGTATCAGGCTCGAACCTTTTCAATACTTCAATATTTTTCAGGATTGAATCAGGTATCTCGGGAAATATCACATTTATATTTTTAGGATGATCTATCTCAAGGAACAATTTCACCTGGTCGCCCAGTAAAATGTTTGTAGAATCAAGACTGGCAGTAGCTTTAATTCGTTGACCATAAGTAGATCCCCAAACAAAAATAAGAATGAATAATGAAGCTGTCCTTATAGTGAATTTCATTGACATCATTGTTTTAGAGCTCTTTTCTTAAAAAGGTTCATTAATGATCTGACATAGTCTTCATTTGTACTGATTGATGCATAATCGATCCCACATCTTTTAAAAAGCAGATCTAGCTTCGCAACATGCCTGTTCCAGTATTCGGAATATAATTTTCTTACTTTGCCTGAACTGCTGTCAACCCATATTTCCTTCCCGTTTTCAGCATCTTTGAGCTTGATCATCCCTATAGGAGGCAACTCTTTTTCCCTGTTGTCGTAGATTTGAAGCGCAACCACATCGTGCTTGTTATTTGCAATGGAAAGTGCCATTTCAAGTGCAGGATTTTCATCCATGAAATCAGATATTACAAATGCAGTACATTTTTTCTTAATTGCATTTGTAAGATATCGAACTGCTTCTGCAACATCGGTTCCGGTATGTTGCGGATGGAAATCAATCAATTCTCTGATGATTCTTAAAATGTGACTTTTCCCCTTTTTGGGGGGAATGAATTTTTCAATGGTATCGGAAAAAAAAATAACACCTGTTTTGTCATTATTTTGAATAGCTGAAAAGGAAAGGATAGCAGAAATTTCAGTAATAATATTTTTTTTCATCTTCTCAAATGTTCCGAAATTTCTTGAACCGCTTACATCTATAAGCAGCATTACGGTTAATTCTCTTTCCTCCTCATAGACTTTGACATAGGGGTGGTTATATCGGGCAGTTACATTCCAATCGATATTTCTGATATCATCACCATACTGATATTCCTTTACTTCAGAGAATGCCATACCGCGACCTTTAAAAGCACTGTGATATTCTCCTGCAAATATGTTGCGTGACAGACCACGGGTCTTTATCTCTATCTTACGGACTTTCTTTAATATTTCACTTGTCTCCATAGGGGAGTATGAAGTTTTTTTATACGATTATCATTTTGACACTATGGAACTTCAACCTTGTTCAGAATATCGGTTATAATATCTTCCGGTGTAATATTGTTGGCCTCAGCTTCATAACTTAACCCAATTCGATGACGAAGCACTTCGGGACAAACTGCCCTGACATCTTCAGGAATGACATATCCGCGCCGTTTAATAAAAGCAAAGGCCTTTGCTGCCTGTGCCAGGCTGATGCCTGCCCGTGGTGAAGCGCCGTAGGAAATCATTTCTTTATATTTGCCGAGCTGGTATGATTCAGGTTCCCGTGTTGCAAAAACTATATCTACAATATATTTTTGAATTTTTTCATCCATATACACATCCTTTACTACTTCACGAGCTTTTATAATATCTTCAGGTCGTAAAATGGTGGAAGTTTCAGGAAATTGCTTCAACAGGTTCTGATTTATAATCTGTCTTTCCTCTTCCCTGTTTGGATAGCTGATAATAACTTTCAGCATAAAGCGGTCGACCTGCGCCTCCGGAAGCGGATATGTACCTTCCTGTTCAATAGGATTTTGAGTTGCCATTACCAGAAAAGGTTCGTCCAGTTTAAATGTAGTATCACTGATTGTGATCTGGCGCTCCTGCATGGCTTCAAGCAATGCTGACTGAACTTTAGCCGGCGCTCTGTTGATTTCGTCGGCCAGAATGAAATTTGCGAAGATTGGCCCTTTTTTTATAGTAAATTCTTCTTTCTTCTGGCTGTAAATCATCGTACCAATCAAATCAGCAGGAAGGAGGTCAGGTGTGAATTGAATCCTGGCAAACCTTGCACTGATAGTTTGTGCCAAAGATTTTATTGCCAGTGTTTTTGCAAGACCCGGAACACCTTCCAACAGGATGTGACCGTTTGTCAGAAGTCCGATGAGAAGGCTTTCAACCAAATGTTTCTGGCCGACAATAACTTTCTTCATCTCCAGGTTTATTAAATCGACAAATGAACTTTCTTGCTGAATCCGTTCATTCAGTTCCCTTATATCCACAGATTGAACCATATTTTGTTATTTCTTGATAAAAATTAGTTAATTCCTTTTTAAACATTTACCTTTAAAAATGTCTGATTTTTAAGTGCACGAATTTAAACGAATTGAAAAGATTTAGCCTGTTTATTTAGTTAAAAAATTTTAAGCCCTCTTTGCAGGCTATCTTAAAAAGAAGGCAGGATCAATTTCCTGCCTTCTGTGATTTATGAAATTTTAATTTCTTTAGCGGGTTTAGGCTTTAATTCATCCTTTTTAGGAAGTTTTATGTTTAAAATTCCATCAGAATATGAAGCACTTATTTTATCGCTTTCAACATTCTGATGCGGAACAGTAAATGAACGCTGGAAAGATTGATAACTAAATTCTCTCCGGGTGAAATTATTTTCTGTTTCATTTTTTTCATCCTGCCTTTCTGATGAAATAGTTAAAACATTATTCTGAAAATGAATTTTAAAATCATTTTTTTTCATGCCCGGTGCTGCTAATTCGAGAATATAATCATCATTGGTTTCACGAACATTAACCGCTGGCAGAGTACTGTTGGGGCCAGAAAAATTTGTCATTCCCCAGTCCATTAAGTCACTGTTAAAAATTTTGTCTAATAATGATGGAAATGTACTTTCCGTTCTCCTAGTAGGTGTCATAGCTTTACCCTCCATTTTTTAATTCGACATTATTTTTATTTCTGATATAAAAAACAAAGAAAATACCAATGGTAATTTAATTGAAAATTTGTCAGAAATGTGTCCTGTTTTGGGAAAAAAGTATGTCAACTTTTCAGAAGTTGAACATTTATCTAAAAACTGCATTTTATATAAATTAATTATTATGATCATTTGAACTAACCTTGCTATTTAAGATGAAAAAACAGATTTACCTGATGATTCTGCTTGCTTTCCTTTTAACCCATTGTACACATAAAGAAAATAACTCGCATTCCAATAAAACTGTTTTTCTTCAGAAAACCAGTTCCGGCTATGACTTGATCAGGAATGGGAAACCCTATTACATCCGTGGTGCAGGCGGTAGCAGTAATTTTGCAGAATTGGCGGAATTGGGAGGAAACACTATCAGACTTTATGATACTCTTCAAATAGAAAAGAAACTGGATGAAGCACACAAAAACAATCTTGCTGTTATAGTAGATATTCCCATACCTCCGTATCATAAAAAATATGATTACTACTCTGATGACCATGAAAATATGGTTATGAAAGAAAACATAAAGTTATTGGTTTCAAAGCATAAAGACCATCCTGCCTTGCTGATGTGGAATCTGGGAAATGAACTTTATTATCCTTTTGTTTTATTACGGAAAAATAATTTCATCAGAACATTTAACGAACTGATCGATATCATAAAATCAGAGGATCCAAATCATCCGGTTTCTACTGCAGTAGCAGGGGTCGGAAGATTATCAGCAATCAGTATCTACTTTAATTCTCCCCGTCTGGATTTGCTGGCATACAATATCTTCAGTGATACACCTAATTTATTTTCCAAAATTGAACAAATATCTTATATATCAGGCAAAAAACCTTATTACATCAGTGAATTTGGTGCTAATGGCCCGTGGGAATCAAGTGTTACTTCATGGTTGGCACCCATTGAGAACAGCAGCTTCAAAAAAAATGAACAGATAAAAGAGAGATATCTATTTATCGAAAACAACAAATCACCGCAATGTTTAGGAACCTTACTTTTTTATTGGGGTAACAAACATGAAAGGACATATACATGGTTCAGTTTATTCATGGACGACAAAAAACATGAATCATTAAAAACAGTAAAACATCTTTGGAATGAAACTGAAATAAACGATTCAGATATAGGCCTGCAATATATAGTGGTTGACGGCAAAGGTTCTTTTGATAATATTGTTTTTGAACCAAACCAGGTAAAACATTCTGAAGCAGTATTCAGCAATGGAAATCCAACTGATGTACAAATTAAGTGGGAGATTTATCCTGAAGCCTGGAGTTGGCCATGGTGGCTTAGACAGGACACAACAAAAATGGATTTCAGTCCTGTACGGAAAATGGAAAATTTTTTAAGTTTTAATGAAAATAAAGCAACCTTTATAACCCCCGGTAAGGATGGTGCTTACAGAATTTTTGCATATGTGTTCGATTCTGAGGGTTATTTTGCCACAGCTAACATACCATTTTATATTTTAAGTAAGAATGAAAACAACTAACATGATTCATGCCCCCGGAATAAAGGAAAAAATCATTCTAAGAATTCTGATTGTTTTAGGGTTGATCAGCCTTGGCAATTTTTTTTACTGGTTTATTAAACCTGATCTTATACAAAACCAGCTTCTATTCTGGTTACTGACCGGACCTATGATTTATGACAGCTTGCGAATCATCTATATCTGGTATCATTACTGGGATATATCTGTTCCACGAAAACCGGTTTCCAGGAATAAACCGACTGCCGATGTTTTAACCACATATTTTCCGGGTGAACCATATGAAATGGTAAAACAGACCCTGTTGGCCATTAAGAAGATCAGGTATCCTCATACCACCTACTTGTGTGATGAGGCCAATGACCAGCATCTAAAGGATTTTTGCGACATGCATGATATTGTCCATGTTACCCGGAACAACAGGATCGATGCCAAGGCTGGAAATATAAACAATGCCTTGAAACAGGCAACCGGAGACATATGTCTTATTCTTGATCCGGATCACGTGCCTGTAGAGAATTTTCTGGATGAAGTCATTCCTTACTTTGAAGATGAAGAAGTAGGATTTGTGCAGTCAGTTCAAGCCTACTATAATATCAGTGAAAGCTATGTTGCAAAAGGAGCTGCCGAACAAACCTTTTTGTTTTATGGGCCCATGATGATGACAATGAATACTTATGGCACTGTCAATGCCATAGGAGCAAATTGCGTATTCAGAAGAAAAGCCCTTGATTCCATAGGTGGTCATGCTGCCGGCCTTTCTGAAGATATGCATACTTCTATGCAACTACATGCGAAAGGCTGGAAATCGGTATATGTACCTGCTGCTTTTACCAAAGGGCTTGCTCCTGCGTCCCTCACATCTTTTTACAAACAACAGCTAAAGTGGTCGAGGGGTACGCTTGACCTTCTTGTTTCGGTGTATCCTAAACTTTTTTCCAGGTTTAACTGGAGACAAAAATTACACTATGGGATTTTGCCATTATACTATTTTTCAGGTTTGTTTATATTTCTGGCCATGCTTATCCCCATTATTTCTTTATTCTCGGCTACCATCCCCTGGAAAGGTAATATCATCAATTTCAGTATGATGATCATCCCTGTTTTTTTATCTGTATTCGGAATAAGGTTTTATATCCAGCGATGGCTTTGGCACAAGAGCGAACAAGGGTTTCATATAATGGGAGGATTATTGCTTGTATCTACCTGGTGGATCTTTTTATTGGGTGCCATTTATACTTTCATGCGCAAAAAGGTTCCTTATCTGCCTACTCCCAAAGATGATAAAGATGCAACAAGCTTTAAACTGCTTTTACCTAATATCGTCATGGGAACTGTCTCAGTTATTGCAATAATTTACGGCTTGTCTATAGATTTCACTCCATTTTCTTTTTTTATGGCTGGATTCGCCTTGCTGAACGCCGGCTTCATGTTTTTTAGCCTTGTTCTTGCCTGGCAAAAACAAAGGAATGTGCACTTTAACTTTGATATAGATGTAAAATATTCACCTGGAAGAAAACTTCAGGATGTCGCTATGATTTTTTGGCAAAAAGCTGCCTTGCCTCTTACATGTATGTTTCTGCTGGCAATCGGTATAACTCATTATCATACAGAGTACGTGAAATGGCATGGAGTGAAACCCGAACCCATAAATAAAAATGTAGTTAATTACCTTGGGGTGTATGCTCCTCAGGTCGATAACGGATTTACCCATCTGGCGAAAGTAAAGGGACTGACAGAACAGTTAAATGGAAGTTTTGATATCATTTCCCTATACCTGAGATGGCAAGGAGACGGCGAACAATCCTTTCCTCATTCTTTTCTGGATTCTGTTTATAAAGAAAAAGCACTGCCCCTCATAACCTGGGAACCATGGATTCAACTTACAGGGCAAGAAAATCGGGGTGAACATGTTTTCGACTTAATTGAAGAAGGTTATTTTGATGATTTTATCAGGGACTTTGCAACCAACCTCAGATCGGTGCAAAAACCTGTTTTTCTAAGATTTGCCCATGAATTTGATAATCCTTTCTATCCATGGTATGTTTATGGTTACGAAGGTTCAGTAAAATTTAAAAAAGCATGGATTCATACTTATGAAATTTTCAAAAATAATGGTGTTGAAAATGTAATTTGGGTATGGAATCCTTCGAAACATGAGAATGTTTCGTTGTTCTATCCCGGCAGGGAATATGTAGACTGGTTGGGAGTAAACGTATTGAAGTATAACAGGTTGAACCAGGATAACCACAGGCTTGATTTTACCAGTTTATACGAACCATTTCACCAGGAGTTCCTAAAACTTCCCCAGACTCCTGTAATGATTACGGAGATGGGTTCATTAGTAAATGACCCCAGTCTGTCAGAATGGTTCAGGCAGGCATTTCAATCTATTGAAAATAATTTTCAGGAAATAAAATCTGTGATCTATTTTCACACCGATATTGAGGATTATCCTCCTGGGACTTATTTTGTCAATTTCCAACCCGGTTTGATCCGGGAGAAAAGCCATGTTTTAAATCATGTATTATTCAGTGAAGACATTCCTGATTATTTATTTTCTGTTTTGCCTGAAGTCAAAGAATCAGCTCAAATGGATTTTTCTGAGCCTGTTGAATTCTTTAACGGTATAAAGGGAATAAACCTGAAACAGAGAAAGGATTGGCGTCAGGATTACCAGGTTCTCAACAGGAAAAGGCTGCTTGAAGATTTCAATAAAATGAAAAGGCTTGGGATAAATACAATTAAATTTGAAGGAAGTTCTGTTTACGAATACAATATTCTGAAGACAGCCGTTGAATCGAATCTTGATTTATATTATGGTTTTTGGATTCCCTCAGATCTTGACTTTATTGAAGATAAGGAAAAGGCCGATAGGTTAAAACAGGAAATTCTCAAAAAAGTTAAAAGACGTAAAGGAAAGAATCAGATCAAATCCTGGAATATCCAGAATGATGTACAATACAATCAGAAGGATGTATACCTGAAGCCCATATTATTTTACCAGAACAATGCATATATTGAATGGCTAAAGAATCTGGTGGCCGATATTAAAAAAATTGATCCATCAAGGCCGGTCATTGTAGACATTGAAGTCAATCAACTGTCGGTATATCATGCACGAAAGCTGCTCGCTCATATCGACGGTATTGATTGTCTTGGACTTGTAGTTAAAGAAGATCGTCTCCTGAATGATTTTGTTGAGTATTTAAATATGGAAAACATCAACTATATATTCAGCGAAGTGGATACAGAGGTTTTTACAAAAAGGCAGACTGAAAATGCAATTGAACCTTTTTTTATTACTTCATGGCAGGATCAGCATGAAAGCAGCAAACTTTCCTTTGATGGGTTAACCGACAGAAAAGGAAGGTATAAAAACTCATTTTACAGTCTTTTAAATTTTCTGCAGGATGTCAAAACAGATAGTTTTACACCGGAGGTAAAAATTCTTAAACCTTCCATGCTGATTAATGAAAATATGCAACTCGACTATCATGCCATGATCTATCATGATGGTGAAGGTTGGATATTTGGAAATCAGGCTGAAGGTTTGAATTTTGAGTGGTCACTCGTGAAATGTGACATCTATGGAAATCCGCTGGCACTGAAAGATATTGGAAATGGCCCGGAACTAACTTTGAAAATTCCCCGTAACCATGAATATTTCAGGCTACTGCTGACGGTTTCGAATGGTGAAACAATTTCCACTTATCAAACCCATTTGCATACCTCATTATAGCCAGATAAAGAGATGCCCAATGCATGCTCCTGTTAAAAATATACAGGGTGGTTAAAAAAGATTTCATTCTGTGTGAATAATATATTTAGCAGTATAGAAAGAATTTTTTATCTTTTAACATGTCTAAATCTCTTATTTTTGAATAAAAAATCTGATGCAGCGTTATTTTGTCAAGTTGTGCTACAAAGGTACCCGTTACCATGGGTGGCAGTATCAGCCTAATGCACTTTCTGTCCAGGAAGTGGTTGAAAAAGCCTTCTCTGTTATTTTGCAGGAAAAAATAGAAGTGACTGGAGCAGGCCGGACTGACACAGGTGTGCATGCCTCCTTTTATGTTCTCCATTTTGATTCACATCACACCGATATAGAGGAGAGGCTGGTTTCTGGAATGAACGGTATATTACCTTATGATATTGCAATAAATTCAATTTATAAAGTTCCTGATGAAGCACATGCAAGGTTCAGTGCCCTTTCAAGAACCTATAAATATTACATTCATCAGAATAAAAATCCCTTCCTGGCAGACACTTCCTTTCATTTTCGCAGAAAACTGAATATTGACAGAATGAATGAGGCATCAAATGTACTTTATCAGATAACTGATTTTACAAGTTTCAGTAAGTTACATTCAGACGTAAAAACCAACTTCTGTAAAATATTTTATGCACAATGGGAGCAGGAAAAGGAGCAGATAATTTTCACCGTAAAGGCTGACCGTTTTCTACGGAATATGGTGAGGGCTTTGGTAGGTACATTGATTGAGGTAGGACTGGGAAAAATATCCACTGAAAAATTCGTTGAAATCATAAATGAGAAAAACAGGAGTGCTGCCGGTGCATCAGTTCCCCCTACCGGGTTGTTTCTAACTGATATTGAATATCCTGATTTTGCCTGGCAGGGTAATTAAAAAATTTGTAAGTAAAGTAATGAACAAAAAAAAAGGACGAGTCAACACTCATCCTTTTCAATCTAACTAAACCAATAAAACTAATCAAACCTAAACCTATGAACTAAAACTATGATGCAAAGATAAAGGTCAAAATCCACTTTAAAGTTAAGGGAATGTTAAAAAATATGTTGTTAAACATTTATTAACAAAACTCCTTTATTCATCTTTACCTTTTCCTTCATCTCCTGAAATGGATTCCCTCATTGCAGTATCTGCCATAATGTTTTTATATTTCATATAATCCATTACTCCAAGGTTCCCATTTTTGAAAGCCTCAGCAATGGCCAAAGGTATTTTTGCTTCTGCTTCTATTACTTTAGCCCGCATTTCCTGAGCCTTAGCTCTCATTTCCTGTTCAAGTGCAATGGCCATTGCCCTGCGTTCCTCTGCTTTAGCCTGAGCAATATTCTTATCGGCTTCTGCCTGATCCATCTGCAGACCTGCACCGATATTTTTCCCTATATCAATATCAGCTATGTCAATAGATAGAATCTCAAAAGCAGTGCCGGCATCAAGTCCTTTTTCAAGGACCACCCTCGAAATGAAATCAGGATTTTCAAGCACGGTCTTATGTGAATGGGATGACCCGATAGAAGAAACAATGCCTTCACCAACACGTGCAAGTACAGTATCTTCCCCTGCACCTCCAACAAGTTGTTTAATGTTGGCGCGCACTGTTACCCGTGCTTTTGCGATAAGCTGAATACCGTCTTTCGAAACGGCAGTGACAGGGGGAGTATTAATAACCTTAGGGTTTACTGACATCTGAACAGCCTCAAAAACATCACGGCCGGCTAAATCAATGGCTGTGGCAGTTTTGAATGTCAGATCTATGTTTGCCTTTGAAGCTGATACAAGAGCATGTACTACATTTGCAACATGACCGCCTGCAAGATAATGTGCCTCCAGATCATTTCTGTTTAAGGGTACACCTGCTTTCGTGCCTTCAATCTGTGCCCTTACAATGACTCCCGGTGGAACTTTACGAAAACGCATTAAAAAAAGCTGTAACAGTGAAATTTTTACTCCTGACACGAGTGCCGAAAACCATAACCCTATCGGAATAAAATACAGGACTATAAACAACAATACGATAATCCCTATGATCATCCCCCAAACACCTAATGATTCAACCATTTTACTTTTTATTTATTGGTTCAACAATGATTTTATTTGATAAAATCTTCAATACCCTTACTTCGATATTATGATCTAAAAATCCACCGGTTGAAACTGCCTCCACAACTTCTCCATTAATTTTGGCCTTACCTGAAGGTGCAAGACGCCCCAATGTTTTTCCGACATCACCTATTTTTATATTTTCACTTACAGAATTTTCAGCTTTTCCTTCAACCAAAGATTCAAGAATCATTTTTTTACCTGTCTTTGATTGAAACAGGAAATAAATCAGTAAGGGCGAAGCTATCAGTACAAAGGCTAATGTCAAAAAACCAACTCCCGCTCCATATTCCACGAAAGCAATATAAACACTAATACCCAATAAAGCAAAACCACCGATACCGGCAATGGTAACTCCGGGTATCACGGCAAATTCAATAAGCAATAACAATAATCCCAGGAATATGAGCAGTAGGATGGCAAATACAGTCATGACAATAGTTCAATTGTGGTGCTTAATTCCATCGTGTTCAAAGTGTTCTTCATCTTTCTAAGGGTTCGTAAAGTCCCCTTTCTGATATCACAGGATCCTGTATGATGAGTAATTAAAGTACATTGAAGTGCCTGCTCATAATCATGATCGCAAACTTCTATCAATGCATCTATAACATATTCAAAGCTATGCACATCATCATTATGAAGTATGAGCAGATAATCACTGGCTATAGTATTCTGCTCCTTTATTGTAGTTTTCCTTTTTGTTTCTTTAGAAGTCATTTCCTGCCTCTATGTTTTTTGCCTGTTCCAAAGTTATTCTTTTTCCGTTAATGTAAGGCACAATCTGGGCATCATTAATTCCTTCCTGCTTAACCTGGTTTTGCATTTTAAGTGCATCCTCAAATCTTTTCAGATTACCGGTGGTATATACCACGACTCCAGCATCATCAGTGTAATTTTCAATGATCCTGATAACTGCAAGTTTATTAAAAACTTTCTGCCTGAATGCAGGAACTCCCTTGCTGTATGCACCAATCTGGATTTTATAAATCAACTCATCCGTATTGTTGCTTTCGGAAACTGAAGCACCCGGATCCGGAAGATATTCATCCTGTTCTTCTTCCATTTCATCGAAAAAGACAATTTCCTCTTCCATCTGAGGTGCATTTTCTGCAGCAATTGCCTGCAGTACCTCAAGGATTTTTTCCTGCTCAGTATAAAAGGTACTGCGCGCTGAGGAACCTGCATCTTCCCAATAATCATTTTCTATCTTTCTTGAAGCAGCGAACCGGGTATTTATTTTTTCCTGAAGGTTATATGATTCCATTTCCAGAGATACGATCTTCTCGGCAAGATTTGCCTTTTCCTCAGATTGATCTGTCTTAATATATTGCTGTCTCAGATGATCGGTTTCTGAAAGTAGTTTTTCTAGTTCATTCTGAAATTTAATGCCTTCTTCAAAGTGTTTTTTCCCCTCTGCAGTATGAAATTGGGAAGTGTGGATATATGTAATCGAACTGTTAATCTGGAAAGAAACTGCATCACCCGGGGGAAGTGAAAACATTACGGGTGTATCTGGTAATCCGGGCTGCATGACCAACTCGTCAGTTTTCATTTCCTTAGTTATTCCGGCTTCAGCGAGAATTTCTGAATACTGTTGTTCAACTTCTTCCACTTCAGAAATCTCAGTTGAAGATTGAGTACCAGGGGAAGATTCCCGCGTGATTGCCGGCATTATACCAGGAGTGATTATTCTTCCCGGAAGAATTGTATCATTCGAATGAGTTAATTGTTCTTCATAAGGATTTATCTGATTGAAGCATTGCTGTAATTTTTTTTCAAGTTCAAGTTCCTTTTGTTCACCATCCGGAACACTTGAACGGAACTGGTTGTAATACTTAAGTGCCTGTTTCCAGTTTCCCCTTGCATGATGCTGTATACCCAGATAATAATGCAGGCGGTCGGGAGTGAAACTCTCACCGGCAAAGTTCAGGTAATCAAGTTCATTCTCACCAAAATTGCCATTTTCTGTTCTTGAAGCTCCATAATAGTAGTTAAGGAGTGGACTTTCCGGTTTTTCCATCAACAATTTTGCAAATGCTTTTTCTGCTTCAGTAAAATGACCTGAATGAAAAAGTTGTATGGCTTTTACCTCAGGAACATCCTGATTTTGTGCCATTAAACCTTGTGAAAGCGCTGATAAAAATAAAATGATTAAGATGGCATTATATGTATTTATTTTAATACGCATGGCCTAAGTTGTATAACTTTTATTTTTTCTGTAAAATTATAAAAATTGTGCTATTATACTATAAACTTATAAGTTCTACTTTAGGAAACTGGTGAAAAACGGCTGATTTTTATCATTAATTAACGTATATTTCCTCTATAAATCTTTTCCTTCACCTATCCTAGTTAACACTGTTTTTCTTCCTTCAGTATCTTTTGTTATACGATATCATAGTAATCAATCAATAGGTTCTCCTGCTGGTTGTTTTGCCAC
>JAEYNZ010000025.1 GCA_023412195.1 Bacteroidota bacterium | reverse complement strand
AAGCCTGGTTATTTACTATTTTAGTTTTTATTTTCTGGTCGAAAATCATAGGGCAACATTGCTCCCACACGTTTATTACCGATTTTCGGGCCAAACATGATGGAGTTATCCGGTCGTGAACCATCAGTCCGAATAGTGCAGGTATCTTTTAAAAAATATATAGCTGAAACCTCCATTGTTTCTTTGGAAAAAGGTCGTTCTATTCCATCTCTCGTTATCAGGCTGACAGGACGATTATATTTTTCGAAATATTTGATAAGAAAGCTTTTGTTTTTGAGACCAATAATTTTTGCCTCATTACCTGATCGGATTATATGATTATCAAAATCAAATTCATTGAAATCATACCATTGGATTTCCGGATTAATAACACGACTAAGTACTTCGTAACCATTCTCTTTTAATTGGTCGCTAAATAACGAACGACAAAAGTGACGGTCTGAGTTATAATAGGCTTCCAGACGTTTTTTCTCAAACCTGTTCGTTTTTCTATTAGAGACATTTTCTTCAGGTTGAAAGTAGAAGTAGCCCAGGATATGAAACCTATATTCGTTTTCATTCCCTGTTTGTACTTCTGTATAATGAATCAGGTTAATGTGAAGTTTGTAACCCAATAATGGCAAATGAATCAACAAAGGGGCCTTTGCTTTTACGTTAAACAAGACAGAACTGCTGTCGACAGGTAAAAATCCTGACTCAAAAAAAAGAACTTCACGATCTATTACTTTTTCATGCTGGAAAACCAGTACACTATCGTTCATTATAAAAGCATTTTTACCCCAGTAATCAGTTCCCAGGAAACGGTTTTTAAAACGGGTTAGATTCTCTTCCCTCAGGTTCTTATCCTTTACCTCGATAATTCCCAGTTCAACATCTCCTGGATTTAGTTTAATCTGCAAGACAGTGTCATTATTTTGTTTTAGCCCAATAATCTTTGTATTATAACTTATGTGGCTTATTACAATTTCACATGGAGGAACAACATTGTCCAGAGAAAATTCACCTTCAAGGTTTGTAATAGTTCCAATAGTTGTCCCGTTGATGTATATTGTGGCATACAATACAGGTTTATTACTACCAGCTTCTGAGACTGTACCCGTAACATGAATTTGTGAAATAACCTCTAAAGGAAATAAAAGAAAAAATAACCAGAATTCTGAAAGTCTGATGCACTTTCTGCAGATCGAACTAAGCTGAACTGCCTCCTTTAATATATCCCTTTTCTCTAAATCCATATTGTTTACAATTCTAACTTATGAAGCATTACTGAGTTGTAGAAATTTTTCTTTTGACGTGTAATGACATTATCAAATACAACGTCAATCTTCCGGTCTCCAATTCGTTATTTAAGATCAGCAAGAAAATGAATTTTTGCCTCAATTGTCAATGCAGCTTCATTTCCATTTCGTCATTAAATCTTTGACTTTGGAAAGTCAAAGTCCCGTTGGACGGAAACCACCCACAGCAGAGGTTTAAAAAGGTGCAGCGACCACCAGGAGTCGGACTTTCCAGGTCCGACATTTTAATCAAAAACTGCAATCATACAGCAACAGTTCACCAACCCCCTTTCTGGTCCCTTTGCACTATTCCGACTCCTTAACCGCCACTACATCAAACACCGCACTTCCCTGAACTATTTTCCCCGTTGCTGAGATCCCTTCGGCTATCACCCTGTATTTACCTGTCATGTCCGAAGCGTAAAACTCAACGGTTGCCTTATTATTGACCGGCTGCACATATGGATCCCAGTACAGGGTGGGCCGCTGATCGGGCTTCACCGGGTAATCGTCTTCCGCAAGAGGATACTGTGGAGAATAAAATTCCCGTGCCTGGCGAAACCCCTGAATCCTGGGAACTATTCTTCCATTTATAGTTCTTTCAAATTTATGAGGAAAACTACCGAACCGGTTAGTGGTAAGAATGGAAATGACCCCTCCGTCTTTTGGCACCCCATTTTCATTCCAATCACCAATAAGTCCCATTAATACGCTAGGATTAAAAATTTCAATCTTAACAATCTCATCCATTGGCAGATTCTTCACTATTTTAAAATCAGTGTATACATCATCCACGATTAATGCCGGAGGCAGGCGTGAAGTACCAATTCTTAGTTCTTCCTCTTCATTCACAAATATCCCCGGCACCTCGAATTCAAGGTATCTGATAAAGTCCATATATTGCCTGTCATGTTCTGTAAGTGTAAATTCCCTGTTACGAGGACCTCTCCATCCAGTGATAATGGCCCCTGTTTTATATTCTTCCACCACATCTACATCCCCCAGAAGAATGTTACCATGCTCCAGCATGAACTCCTGCTCTGCCAGGTGGCGCCTGAAACTTGACCGTCTGTATGAGTCATGCTCTTGAATTGGCCGCACAACCCTGTCAAGCCTGAAGGCTGAAACTGCAGGATCAAAAAGCGGTTCAGGCTTATAGGTAATCTCTACCTTCTGCTTACCCTTTTGGTTAAAGGCATTGATCATTATAAGTGCCGAATCCTTCATGTACAAGCGCTCGAAACGAAACCGTCCCAGTTCATCGGTTGTATCTTCTAAAATCAGGAACTGGCCCGAAAAAGGTCCCATTTTAACTGTTCCCCCATGTACAGGCTTTCCGCCAAATAATGTTTTTACTTCACCTTCTATGGTCAGACCGGCATCGTTCCAGCCAGCCAGCGGCCTGTCGAAGTATTCCTTCAACTCATCCCAGTAATACCTTCTCCAACCGTTCACCATCATGACAAGGTCCAGTTTTTCATCTACTGTTAACCTGCCATCTTCTGTGAAACAGGAAGCAGGTGATTCAATTGGCCCTTTCAGTTCTGAATCCAGCAGCAGATAGCTCTCAATGGTCTGCATTTTGCCTCCCCGGCTGAAATAATCTTCGTTGACCACTGCCAGTGAAACACCGGTAAAAATACCGTCCTCCTCCTGGTCAAGAAGGGATTCTACCTGCAATTCTATTTTCTCGCGGGTAAGATATGATGTTCTGTCTGGCTTTATCTTAAGGTTCACTTCGTCCCTGTTCTGAACAAACACAAGACGTTCTGCAAGGATGATGTCATTTTCATCAACCAATGTAACCTTTGAAATCCCCTTTGGAAAGAATCCTTTATAAACTGTTACGGGGTGCTGAAAAGCCTTCATTTCTATATCTTCCCGGAACAGCTCCTGCCCCTTATGTGAAGCCACCAGTGTCAGGTTACGTGTGCCGCCAATTTTGAAGTTGCGGTTAAGATTGAATTGCAGTTCATCTCCGTTTACCTGGAAATGGAGGGCAACTCCATCCAAACGGGCATCTTCAAGCTGAACTCTCACTTGAGGATAACCATCAATCCGGGCAAAGTATTTTTTCCCTTCCACCGGCATCATCACAAACCTGCCCATTCCATTATACGTGGTCTCAAAAACTGCTGTTTCCTCACCTGTTTCATCCACAATCTTTCCTGAGACCGGTATTCCTTTTCCCCATTGATCGACGGCTTTAAAAGCAATATAATTGGCAGCATTCACAACCAGGTTACCGCCTTCGGGCAAAAAGGAAACATCGATGATGTTTTGTTCATCTTGTTTTGCTTTTACCTCGGGCAAATCGGTAGTCCGCGATACAGAGATTTTCTGATGGAACAGGCTCTCCTCATCAAAATTCTGCAGATACTTTGTATAAGCCCTTATGGTGTACTGCCCTGTTGAGAGGGTATCGGGAAGGTGAAAATCGTTAGCAGAAACAC